>NZ_JBBHKU010000015.1:0-46199 GCF_037389295.1 Stygiolobus sp. RP850M
TCTTCCTGAGGCTACCGTTATAGCCTGTACTATGCTCCTTACTTTTGTCGGTGCCAATTCTACTCCTAGCATACCTGCAGTGCTTATTATTCCGGGTCCGACACTTCCCGTGAACTCATGGAGTCCGTAAATTACTAGTAGTAATCCTGCGGGAAGAAATGCCTCCTTCGGCAGTAGCAAAGCGAAAGCTACTGAGAATATTCCTTCTCCCAATGAGCCCAAAGCTTGTAATGGTTTTCTTCCTACTTTGTCAATTAATGAAATTCCGGTGAATTTACCAGGAAAGCCGAAAACTGCTGATACTATGAGGGAGAATATTGCTGGGTTGTAAATTCCTATTGACCTTGCTATTAAAGTTGGCCCGAATAGTCCGTTAGCATAACCCGTTACGTTGTAAAGGAACCATAATATCGCAGCTACTGCAAATATTTTTCCCGAGGTTTTGAAGTATATGAGTAAGGGATTTTTGTCCTTTAAATCTTCATTTACGTTTACTGTTTTTCCTGCTATTTGCTTTACTACAGTTTCAAATTGTTTTACGTCTCCCTTTATTCTTAGTAGGTACCTAGTTGTTTCTGGTATTTTTCTTCTTAAATAAATTACTGATGCTGCCGGAATTGCTCCTAATCCTAATATTATTCTCCAGTGCATCGACGGTGTAACAAAAGGTGATATTCCTAAGTAAAGTAATGATGCAGTTATTGCACCTAATGACCACATTAGGCCGAAACCCAAGGCAATTAATTTTCCTCTGTCTTTTGCGTTAGAGTGTTCTGCCATTATTAACGGAGACAACACGTAGTCTGCCCCCGTGCCTATTCCAACCAAGAATCTCACTATTGCTAATTCTGTGGGTGAAGTAACGAATGCTTGCAGTAGTGCACCTATCGTCATTAGGGCAACGTCTACTCCGTAAAAGGTTTTTCTTCCTTTGTTAGCTAATATTCCGAAGATGATTGCTCCAAGTGCTGCTCCTATGAATACTGTTCCGCTCAATACTCCCAGCCAGAAAGTGTATGATGGATTTGATTTTGTTATTCCGAATGTTGACATCACGTCTAGAATTACTAAGCTTATTGAAGATAATAGATAGCCATCTGTAAATACTCCCATACCCGTAGTTAGTAAGCTATTTACGTGGAACATGTCGAATTTTTTGTCGTCCAAGGGTTTGAACGCATCTATTAATTTCATTTGTGAAATAACGAGGAAAAAACAGAATTTAAGTATAACTAATATAGATAAAATAGATAAAGTGTAAAATATATAGAATATATAGCTAATAAAATATCCTAATATTATTATAATAATTTAGATGCTTCTTTATATACTGGATCTAGGAACTCGTAATCTTTTATTATGCTCATTTTTTCCAAGTTTTGTATTATATTATCTAATACGCTTGTGGAGATTGTTGAACCTTCTTCTTTTTCAATGCAGGAGAGTAGTTTAGACCAAGAGTTTTCTCCTTTTGCAATACATTTTAATGCATTCCTATATCTTTTCCCCGTTATGTAAGATACCTTTTTTGTTTTTTCTTCGATTAGGTTTTCTAGTTCTCCTTTTGCAACTTTTACTGCAGTTTTCTTTACTTCTTCAATTTTTCCCTTTGTTGCGTATTCGTTACCTGCAAATGTTAGCCAGCCCGGTATTCCGTCGAAATAATTTACTATTTCTTCTACAATTTTATCCTCAACCTTTGTGGAAATCTCTTGGAATCCTCTCTGCAGGAATTCTCTGCTCCTTTCCTTGTTAAATCTGTCCAGAGTTATTTCTAGGTAATATCTTCCGTAGACCGGGGAGTTTTCGTTTTCCACATCTATTAATTCGTGCAATAAACCTACTTCTGAACCGGTAAGAATGAAAGTTAAGTTTCTGTCATAGTCGTAAGCGTGAGCTATGGCATCTTTTATTTCTTTACTTAATGGCCCTCTTAGTCTCTGTGCTTCGTCTATTGCTATGATTAATCTTTTTTTATTTAGCTCGTCGAAGAGGCTTGATAATGATATGTAGTTTTTCCCTCCCCATTTTATTTCAACGTAATTTCCTGCTATACTTATCCCTTTGACTTTCTCTAGGACGTCTTTCAAATAGGAAATTTTTGAGGATAATGCTTCAGAGAATAGTGAGTATAGTTCTTTTCTACCGTAGTTTTCTTTTAGTTTCCTGCAGTCGATGAGTATGTAATTTTCTTTAGCTTCGTTCAGTGAAACTAGGAGTACTGAGGTTTTGCCTATCCTTCTAACCCCTGAGATGAGTAGTAGGGGTCTCTTTATATTGTTTATTATTTCCTCAACTTCTCTTTCTCTGTCAAATAGGTCTTCTCTCCTGTCTTTTGGTCTTTCATCAAATAACAACTTCTGCCCCAGAATTTAACTTCTGCCCCAGAAGTAATAAATTTAAGAGAATTTGCACTTCATTATGCTCTCTAGTGTTTTTAAATTCTGGGATAATATGTTATTAGTGTGAGTTTAACAAAGTAAGTGCTAGAAGAGTTTGATAAGGATGAGAATGCGTATAAGGAATTTGTTAGAAGGATAGCTGTTGGTATTGCTCAGGATGACGAGATTAAAATTCTAGTTCTAAATAGCGTAATTAAGGATGTAGCTACGAAGAATCATCTTTCTATCCCTTTTGGATGCTTCTGTTTGTTTTATTTACCCCTTTACTCTCAACTAATGCTAAAGCCTGCTTATAAGCCGTTTCAGCGTAAAAAGCGTAAGGGATGATATTATACAACTCCTTAATAGCATCGTTTAGGGAAACTCCTTTTAAAGCTAGGTTAACCCCTGCCTTTACAGCCTTTGAGTAATAATAAGCAATTCTTGAGATTCTTTCAACGTCTTTAAACTCAACCCTACCATTTATAGTCACGAATTGGAAGTTATCAATTGCTTCCTTAGAACCAATTAATTTACTCCTCATCATCTGGTAGGATAACAATTACAACCACCTCCTTTTCCAGCAAACCCTTAATCTTCTCATGAATGCTTTTAGGAACGTATATTGCGTATTTTGGATCTCCGTACTTATCATGACCCATTGAGGAGATCTTTGAGTGAAATGTAACTTGAACCATACGTTATTAGTTACGGAAAGATTTATAAATATTTCCGTTAACATTGAATCAGAGGGTGCCACTATAAAGTCTATGAGCAGTCGCGAGGTGGAGGAAGGCACCCTATGAAACTCCCCATGTCCTCGAAGGGAGTGGTTTAACTACCGCTCCCGTAGACGGCATGGGGAGGGAGAAGAAGTGATGAGGCTAGTGATCAATAGTCACGAAAAGTGACTATTAATCATGATGAAAGCCGAACTCTTTTTCGGTTTCAGGTCTTTAGGTGGGTCTCTGTTCAGCACGAGTTTGTAGAAATTCCTCCACGCTTTGATGCAATTATTCGATTCTTTTCTTCCTTGCTTAACGCACGAGATATATTTCTTTATTGTCTCTTCACTGATATTCTTACTACATAAAGCAATTTCGAATTTGAGTAAATCACTTGCGGAAATTTCAGGGTTGTTAGAAGACGTCAGATTAGAGTCAATTATTCTAACTCCTTTCAATTCATTATTAGAATCATCGTAAAGAATTACGCCGCGGCCGGGATTTGAACCCGGGTCAGGGGCTCGACAGGCCCCCATCCTAGACCGCTAGACTACCGCGGCATGCTTCATTTCTTATCCATATTTTGTTCGTATTTAAAATTTACTTGGTAAAGGTCGAACTATCATAAGGCTTCACGTTCTTAACCGGTAAGCGAAAGGTGTCCCGTAAGTAATAAGAGGTTACGACGAAGATTCGTTTGAAACTTGACCTCCAGTAACTTCTACTCTAGTAATGAGTAACGTGCTCTAATACGTAAATTTTATAAACGTAAACTTTTAATCCAGTCTCAGCCGCAATTCACGTTGAATAAATTACTCTTAATGTACTTAATACCTTACGTTATAATAGGTACATTTCTTTATTCCTTCACTAAGGAAGGGTTGGAATATTCTTCTCCCCCCGTGTTCATGGAAATGAGGTACCTAATGTCTGGGATTATACTGTTCTCTATAACACGCAAACTGTTGATCAATAAGGACATACTTCTACTCAGCTTATTCACGACCACTAGCACAGCCTTGTGGAGTTACGGGTTGCTATACGTCCCCCCTTCGGAGTCTGCAGTACTCAGCTATACAATGCCTTTGTTTGCTATTCCTATATCCTATTTCATTTTGAACGAAAGACCTTCAATTAATGAGGTAACCGGAATTATTATAGGCTTTTTTGGGCTCATAGTATATGCCAGTTCTCTGGACGTTTCATTGATAGGTGCAGTCCTGACGATTACTAACGCTATATTTTGGGCGATGTTTACGGTTTATTACAGAAAGTTGAGGGGCTTGAACCCGTTAATGGTTAACGCATCCCAATTTCTCTTGGGTTCTTTATTCTTTCTAATCATAATACCTTTCGACTATAAGTTCGACCCTTCGCCGTCGTTTTTAGTCTCGTTCTCTTACAGTACTTTTTTAGGTGGACTGTTAATGTTCTTGCTGTGGAATATGATGCTTAAGGTGGAAAAGGTTAGTAAGATAGTAGTCTTAATATTTTCGATACCTATATTCAGCACGTTAGTTGACTATGTTAGGGGTGTAATTGAGGTCAACTTTCTGGTGATTCTAGGGATAGGGATCATGTTTAGTGGTTTGGTGATCTCGCAAATTGGTAGTAACGAGAGGAAAGGGATTCGTATAGGCGGGAATAGACTGAGGAGATAAGTACTAGAAGTTTTTTAGTCTTGAAAAGGAACATTTATGGAGATGTGCGAATTGGTCTTTACTGATAAATGATGAATGCACGTCAAGGCGAAGCAGTAAATAAATCTCAATGACAAATATAAATGTTGTCTTTAGAGTTCATAAACAGCATATTTAAGACGTGAAATAAAGATACTTTTGCTAACCCGTGAGGTGGGGTATGGCGTCACCCCGTGGGTGAATGCCCCAAACCGCCTCCTTTAATGGAGGCTGATGACGCCTACTTCTCTAAAAGGTGAGAAGTATGGCGTCAGATGTGGCATTAGTAATAGAAACTATAATCCAGGTATTTACAGTAATTTTAATTTCTCCTTTATATCAAGGAATTTATGAAAAATTTAAGGCTTTTGTAGAAGGAAGACTAGGTCCTAGTTTCCTTCAACCTTATTATGACATATTTAAACTTATAAAAAAAGAGGTAGTAGTAACTGAGAATTCTTCATTTCTATTCATTTACTCACCTTATGTAATTTTTGGGATCTATTTACTGATTTCATTTGTAATTCCCGTAGTATATCCAAGTCCAATTTATCTTACTCCTACTGTGGATTTCTTAGGAGGTGCTTTATTATTTTCCTTGGCCTCTTTCCTAAAACTAATAGGCTCCGTTGAAAGCGGAAGTAATTTTGTTGCATTAGGAGTAAGTCGTGTTCTATCTTTTACCTTTCTATCAGAAGCTACACTTATAACGGTATTTTTTGGAGTAGCTTTGATAACGGGTACAAATAACCCATACATTACATTAAAATACGTCTCACAAGATATATCACATTATCTTCAATTGGATCACCTCTTTATAACAATATCATTTTTTATGTTGTGGTTATTTGAAACTGGGAAATTACCCGTAGAAAGTTCGGGATTAAGTGAATTGGGCATGATAGATGACGCTTTACTTTATGAATATAGTGGTAAGCTTTTAGGTATATTAAAGTGGAGTTCATATATTAAACAGTATCTATTAGGTTCCGTACTTCTTAATGTATTCCTTTTTCCCTGGCTATTGCAAACTGGTCCTTTAGGAGCTTTACTTGATATCTTTATAATGTTCTTAAAGTGGATTTTTCTAATTTCAATATCAGTAATAATAAATACTACATTAGCTAAATTGAGGCTCTTCAAAGTGCAGGACTTCTTGGCAGTGTCTTTTCTTCTTTCCATTCTTTCTATAATTATAGTAATTTTAACAGGGTGATGAAGTGTGATTAACACGCAGTTGTTAGAGTTAATATCTACATCAATTATAATATCTGCATTATACATTCAAGGTCAGGCGTATTTTAAGCCTATTATTTACGTTCAGGCAATACAGTCTGCGTTAATATCTATCCTAACGTTTTATTTAGGTTTCGCGTTAAAACTAATTGACTATATAATTCTAGGTATTACAATAATCATTCTGAGATCATTCCTCATTACGTTTTTCTTGATCAGAGGTTTGAAAGCTAAACCTGGAATTAGAGAAAACACTCGGGGAGTAGCGTCGGAATTAGTTGTAAACCTAGCGTTCTTCTTCCTTGCAGTGTTTATAATTTATTACTTTGTTTTAGGAAATATAGGCATAGCAACTGAAGCGGGAACAAACACGTTAATAATCTTTTCTTTCATACTGTTTTTCCAAGGTCTTTTCTTGATCGCTTCAAGAAGAAGTACGATAGCGCAAATTATCGGATTCATTGAAGAAGAGAACTCGATCGTACTGTTTGGTATTTTAATTATACCTATACCGTTTTTAATAGAGGTAAGCATTTTCTTGGACGTCTTAGGTCTAGTCATAATAACCTCTTTGTTAACCTTAGAAAAGTTAGAGCATATTAAATTAGAAGAGTTGAGAGGGTGAGGAAAATGTTCCTAGAGCTCCTCTTATTGTCAAGCCCAATTATTGCGAACATTGGTTTCTTTAATACTAGGTTACTTAAGACACTCTCTCTGGCATCCTCGTCCTTAGATCTCATAATATCGCTGATGCTCTACTTTAAAATCCCCGTTGAAAGCACCTTTTTCATAGATAAGGTAACAATATATTTCTTGTTCATTGTGTGCTCAATATATTTGTTATCTGTGTTGTATTCACTCAAATATATAGAAGTCAAGGAGAGTAGAGGTATCGTAAGCGAAAAATTGTATTATATCCTATTGAATTTCTTTGTAGCTTCAATGATATTTTCCACGATAATAAACAATTACGGTCTTATGTGGGTAGGAGTTGAGCTTACTACTGTTACCTCGGTACTTTTGATAACTACTGAGTATTCAGATATATCGTTAGAAGCAGCATGGAGATATATAATTATAGTATCTGCTGGGGTTACTATAGCATTATTCTCAGTAATATTGATTTATTATGAATATCACACACTAACAGTCACTTCAATTCTTAGCTCACAACCTAAAGACAATTTGATAATAAAGCTAGCAGTAGCATTTGCCCTAATCGGGTTCGGCACAAAGGTGGGGGTTTTCCCAATGTATACATGGCTCCCAGACGCACATAGTGAATCACCTTCGCCGATAAGCGCCCTATTTTCGGCTTCACTCTTGCCAGTCGCAATGTATGTGTTATATAGAATTTACCAGATCTATCCTCTTACTAACCTATATGTACTGCTTCCTACTTTGTCAATTATTACAGCGTCTATAATATTGTTCAAACAATGGCATATAAAAAGAATGTTCGCGTATTCTACTATAGAAAATATGAACTTAGCACTGATAGGGTTAGTAACAGGCCAAGTGTTCGGGGCTATAATACTCCTATTAGCACATGCATTTGGTAAAGCGGCTGCTTTTTACTCCTCTGGCGTAATAATTAAAACGTTTAATGAAAAGAAAATAGACGAGATAAACGGATTATATAAAATGAAAATAACTTCTAGCTCACTGCTTTTATCGTCAATGGCTGTTACTGGGGCACCTCCATTTGGGACATTTATAGGAGAGTTTTTAATACTGAAAACCCTATTTCAATCCGGATACATAATAGAATTTTCATTTATTTTAATATTCTTAGCATTAATTTTCGTTTCTATAAATTATAACGTGAGCAGGATGATTTTTTCTAAACCAAAATATAATAGATCACTCAAGGAACCACAATTAATGTCGCTTGTCTCCCTCATTTCATCAATTATTTCATTAGGAATAGGAATAATTTTGATCATATTGGGTGTTATAGGATGAAATATTATAAATGGTCAGATAAGGGAGAGGGAAGAAAAATAGGGAAAATAGGAAATTATTGCCTTTATGATAAAGTCATTACGGAAGAGACTTGTGAAGAGATAAACATAAGCCCAGATGTTAAAAATTATGGAACGTTCAAATTCGTATATGGTCCTTCAGCTGGAGGGTTATTAGAATCGATTAAATTTGATATAACTACAGATGGCGAAAGAATACTAAATATAAACAGCATCCCCTATAAAATTAGGAAAATTAAAGTTGCTGGATTATCGTGGGAAGATGCACTACTTAAAATAGAGAGAATAAACGCTCCATTTAGCGTCTCACACACAATTGCGTTCTTGCTTGCCTTAGAAGACGCAATGAATATAGAGCAGGATTATCAAACCCAATTGAAAAGAATAGCTTTACTTGAGCTAGAGAGAATAAGAAACCATTTATTTGTCATTGCTAGACTAACAGAAACTGCGTCCTTGAATGTTCCCACATTTCACTTACTTTATTTAGTAGAGGAAACTAATAGATTAATAGGAAAGCTATGTGGGCATAGGTATTTCTTTGGAGCTAACTATATTAATAAAGTAAATTGTAATTTTGAAAAATTATTTAAGATATTAGACATAGTTAAGGAGTTTAGATTAATATTTGAAGGACTCCTAGAAAGTAGAATATTTATCGATAGATTGCAACAAAATGGTATATTAAGAGATAGTGATAGCATAGGCCCAGCAGCTAGGGCTGCGGGATTAGGATATGACGCAAGGTTAGAGTTAAATATACTTCCATATAAAGAAATTGGGTTTAAAATAGTTAGAGCAGAAGATGCAGATGCCTTTGGAAGATTTCTAGTTAGAGGTTATGAAATTATAGAGTCTTCAAAAATGTTAATGGAACTAACTGATATTATAAAAGACAATACTAGTACAAAAGAATATAAAGCAATAAACGATGAAGAAGAGGGATTAGCCAGAGTTGAAAGCCCTTCAGGTGATTTAGCATATTACGTAAAAATTAAGGAGGGAAGAGTAACATCTGCCCAGCTTCTATCACCATCCTATGTTAATCTTAAATCTTTTATGAAAAGTGTAAAAGGGACGATTTTTACAGATTTTCAATTTAATTGGGAAAGTTTTGGAATTTGGATAAGTGAAATAGGGGTGAATTTAGAATGAAAAACTGGTGGTTTTTACGGGGAGTAAGAAAAGGGATTCTTACAGAAAAGACTCCTAAGGATATTGCTGAATGGAGCACTAAAATAGAAGGGAAAGGAGTAGCTAATTGCCCAACCAAAGCAATAGAAAATGGAAAATGGATAGCTGAACGGTGCATATTCTGCAGGAGATGTTATCCTAACTATAAACCAAACTTAAATTACGAAATCTCAATTATAAAAGGTACACAAAAACTATTCAAGAAATCATTTTTTATTTATCCCATTGACGCTGGTTCTTGTGGAGGATGTAATATGGAACTAAAATTAATTTCGTCACCGCAATATGATATGACTAGATTTAGAATATTCTTTACTAATACACCGAGACATGCAGACGCTATTATAGCAATGGGCACTCTAACAGAGAAAATGAAAGAAGTAATAAAAGAAGCATATGACGCTATGCCAGAACCAAAGCTAGTAGTGTTATTAGGAACGTGTGCCATATCTGGAGGAATTCTAGGAGAAGCTATACCATTAGAAGCACAAGTCTTAATTCCAGGTTGTCCGCCTAATCCTTACACAATACTAGATGCCTTAATAAAGGTGAAAGGTGGGAAAAAATGAACATAATATATTTAATAGCCCCATTTTTGATACCTCCTGTAATATCAATTTTAAATAGAAAGTTAGGTTATCTATCAATAATGTTGGCTTCCCTATATCTTCTGATATTTTCTTTGTACAAATACCCTTATGAGTTAAATACACTATTTATTACTATATCAACAATAGTTTGGATTTTAACATCTATATTTTCTATAAAATATGACGATTATGGAAATTGGCTATCTCCCTTATATGGTATAACAATTTTAGGAATTGTGATAATATTAGAATCTAGTAACTATATTGAATTTTTATCAGGATGGGAGATAATGACAATTCCAGCTTATATTGCAATTGGCCTTATAAGAAAGGAATTTAGACCAGCATATATATTCATGGCTTTTGGAGAGCTGAGTACAGCTTTGCTGCTTGCTTCTTTTATAATAGCTTCAGCCGATACTAATACTATATCGTTTACTCAGCTAATATCCCCATTACCGTTAATTTTAGCCACATTAGGATTCTTAACAAAAATGGGAATAACACCATTTATGGTATCAGAGTGGTTACCGATA
This sequence comes from Stygiolobus sp. RP850M, assembly GCF_037389295.1. NCBI lineage: Archaea > Thermoproteati > Thermoproteota > Thermoprotei > Sulfolobales > Sulfolobaceae > Stygiolobus > Stygiolobus sp. RP850M. The sequence goes on from NZ_JBBHKU010000015.1 coordinate 10,327, forward strand.
GCTCATGGCACGGCACCCTCCAACCTCTCTTCAGTATTAAGCTCTACCATGACGTTAATGGGAATATATGGTATTCTGAAAATGTCCGATTTAACTCAAAACATACCTATAGCGTTTTCATTACTTGTATCTATCATAGGTGCATTCAGCGTATTCTTTGGGTCATTATACGCTTATGTAAATGAGAACACAAAGGGGATATTAGCATTTAGTACAATAGAAAATAATAGTGCAATGTTAGTTTCAATAGGTCTCTTTATGTTTGCAAAACAACTAGGAATTACTTCTACAGAGAATATAGCATTTTATACTATTATAATATACTCGTTTGCACATTCGATAGCCAAAGGTGGATTATTCATGAGTGCTGGAGTAGAGGAAGCACAAGCCATATCATTCTCTAAAAAAGTAAGAGATAAGTATTATGTTTTAGGATTAGTTCTCTTAACATCCTCAATGTCTGGTCTTTTACCGAATTTAGGAGGAATAGCAGCGTGGTTAACCCTAGAAAACTTATTCATAATTTCATATATATTACATAGTTTAATTTCTGTTATATTTATTGTTATCGGGTCTATAATGGCAATGGGAGACGGTTTTGCCACAGCTTTATTAGTCAGATATATTACATACTTATCACTCTTTAGAGTTGATCGTAAGAAAATAGATAAATTGCTAGTAATACCAGTATTAATTTCTGGAACGTTAATATTAGTTTTTGGCAATATTTTGCCCTATCTACTATATCCCTATAATACGTCATTACCTCAATTAGGAATTCTAGGTAATTTGCTTATTGTAAATGAATACAGTAACAAAATCTTTGGTGCAATATCCCCCTTATACATTACCCTTCTTATAAGTATGTTTTCTTTAGTAACTTATCTAGTTTTTGGAAAGCCTAAAATAAGAAGAGTTAAGATTTGGAATAATGGTGTTAACGATCAAGAGGAATATACTGCATTCGCCATGTCCAATAATATAAGGCTTATGTTAAGGAAGATTCTAAAACCAGAGGAAAGCGGATATCTCCCTAGTTATGGGATTGACATATTCTGGGAATATATTTATAAATTTTCCAGAGAAGCTAGAAACTTTGGAGAAAAATTTGGACGTGCTTTAATAAATAGTTCAATCTCATGGTATATTGTATATATTATAATTGTATTAATAATAATTTCATTAATAATTGCAATATGATATGGGGTAAGACTATTCCATGTTCAAAAGAAGAAGAAATAAAGAAACAAATAGAAGAAACGAAAAAGAAAATAGAAGAACTGAGAAGGAAAATAGAAGAAACGAAAGAAGATTTGAAAAAGATTTACGAACTCCAACAGATAGCCATAACGTGTACGAAGAAGAATGCACAGAATTACTGAAAGAACTGCTGGAATTGTCATCTAAAGAAGCCTCATTAATATTTGAGTTATCTCAATTACTAGAAGAGGCTAAAATAGAGACAATAAGACTGTCTGGACTAATAGCATCATGCAAATTAGAGGATAAAGAATTAGCGAGCGAATTATATAAAGAATTTGAGAAAATGTTTTCTAAATATGTAAAGAAGGGAGAGTAAAAATGACATGTGAGGGTATATACTATTACTATCATTTTATGAAGGATTAAAACAAAATGGTTGTCCAATCTGTAGATTACTTGATAATTTCGGAGTGTGGACAACAATTTCATTCATTTGAAATATTTACATTTATTATCACCCCCTTATCTAACAAGTACGTTGGGGTGTAAAGGATGTTATATATTATGAAGAATGTTGATAACCACCTAGTTATTGTGATTGTCAGTATTCCAAGGGAAGTGGAAGTCCATTAATGCAAGTGTCTTAAGCTTCTGAACCCTTGTTCTGCGTAATCCCTCTCGTTGAACGTTACCTTCTCGTGTTCTACGTTTAACCATGTGAAGGCGTTGTATGCAGTTGCCCCATCGTGCAAGTAAATTACCTTATCAATCCTTCTCCTAAACACCCTCATTGCTATTTCCTCAACCCTACTCATGTTCACAAGAACTACCAAGACATGTACCCCGCTCCTAACACTATTATGAAGAAGGGTATTCCCTTAGTTTTTACATCCCTAACAATCCACACGTAATAATCACCTCACAAACCTCACCTTAGTCTCATCAATAGCGTAAACAATACTCAATGGTACAGCGTACTTAACATAACTCAACCTCCTATGATAGTAAAGCAGAGTGGAATGGGGTAAAACTGCCCTCCAAGAGGATAATCTGGAATAACGGAAAGTGTGAGAAAAGATTCAGTTCGTTAATATTCGTTCCGGGGTTAACGGTTTTACTGCTCGGAATTATAATGCCTCATCTTATTTACCCTTACGAGACCTCTTTGACTTCTCTAGGCATGTTTTGTCTAATAGTAACCCAATATCAAGGGAGAGTTTTCGGAGGTATATCGCCCTTATACGTATTCATGTTAATAGTAGTTTTATCTGGAATAACTTATGTTGTATTTGGAAAACCTAAAGTGAAGAGAGTGAACGTTTGGAATAACGGTGTAAGAGACCAAGAGGACTACACCGCTTTTGCGTTATCTAATAACGTGAGATTAATGCTGAGAAAGATTCTGAAGCACGAGAGCGTTTACGTAAACACAGATTCTACTGATATATTTTGGACACTAATACTGAGGTTAGGAAGAAATCTTAGAAAAGTAGGAAAAGTGTTTGGAAGAAGTTTCGTCAATAGTTCAATACAACGGTATATACTTTACATGGTCCTGACGTTAATAGCATTAATAATTTTATTGTCACTATAACGAGAACCTGTATAAAATAGTGAGAAATTTTCTAGTAAAAAATCAACTAAATTTCTTACTCCGCTTCTCCCTTTACATTTACTTGAGGTCTTTTTTTACACTCTTCTTCCATGACGACTTTAAAGAACTCTACTACCTTATCGTTGTCTTTTACTTTTTCAAGTAGTGAGTTAATCAAATCCTTGTATCTCGCTCTAACTTGTTCAAGAATTTTCTCACCACTTTCTGTGATCTTAACTCTTACAACTCTTCTGTCCTCTGCGTCTCTCTCCCTACTTATATAACCCAATCTGTCCAGTTTGTCAAGTACTTCTACCATAGTGGACTTGTTTACGTCTACCAGTTTAGCCAAGGAAGTTACGTTCTTCTCTCCCTGAGTGAGGTGATATAAGACCTGGACTTCAGTATACGTAAGCCCGAGTTTTTCAGCCTCAATCTGCAGGAGCTTTTTCAGCTTTTTGTGTCCTTTCAACACGATTTCCCATTTCTCCAACCCTAACACCTTTTCTTGCTAGTGATAATATTCCAGACAATACTAATAACGCAGCTGATATATTTAGCATTAACCTAAATCCGGACATGAAAGAAGGGGCTATTGCTGTAACGAAGAAGGCTGGCGTATCTATATGTGAAGCTACAGACGTGGGTAACGAAGAAGTCAGGCTAGAAAGGGGATCATAGCCTAATAAAGCGGAGAATATAGCAACTGCTGCAGGTAAGTTTACATTTAAATGAATACCGTATGAGGACAAAGCAGATTCTATTGAGGAGTTTAGTGTGACAGCCATACCGGTAATTACTACACTAAAATAAAGGACCACACTTAATGCCGATGCCGTGTTCTGCAGCGAAGCCCTCATACCTGAAGCAGCTCCCCTCTTTTGTACCGGTACTGAAGCCATTATATCAGCCATGTTCGGTGAAGAGAACAATCCCATCCCCGCCCCCATAAGGAAAGATATTGCGAAGAACTGCCAGAGCTGGAAATCATACGGCAATAAGGAGAGTAGGAAGAACCCTAATGCGCTTACGAAGATGCCCAACGAAGTCAATACTTTCGACCCGTATCTGTCCGAGAGGATACCGCTTATCGGTCCTAACGCTGCAAATCCGAGCATGTTAGGTATTAAGTAAAGCCCCGCCCAGAAAGGTGTCTGGGAATAAGGCACTCCGTGAAGCGGTAACCAGATTCCTTGTAATAAGACGAGCATCATTAGAAGTATTCCTTGTCTCGCCATAGAGGCGATAAAATTAGTGAAGTTAGCTACAGAGAAATCCCTGACTTTAAACAAGGATAAGTCGAACATAGGGTTCTTAACCTTGCTTTCCACTAACACGAAGATACCTATTGCCAAGAAGGAGATAGTTAAACCCGTGATTACAAAGGGATTTCCCCAACCCAGTTGTTGGTTACCGTAAGGTAAAAGACCGTAAGTAACTGAGATCAAGAGTAGAGTTATTCCAAGTGCAAATAGGACATTGCCGATTATGTCTAACGGTTGTTTGATCGGCTTCTGAACATCTCTCAAGGACTTGAAACTCCAAAGAGTTCCTATGATCCCAACTACGAAGTCCAAAAGGAATATGTATCTCCAGTTTATCACAGAAAGAACACCGCCTATAATTAACCCAGCGACTCCACCGACCAGTCCCGACACTTGATTCAGACCGAGAGCCTTGCCCAATTCGTTCTTCGGGAAATAGTCAGTAAGGATTGCTGCACTGTTTACCATCAATAAGCCTCCGCCTACACCTTGGAAAAGTCTTAAAATTATCATTTCGAGAACTGCGCTGTCACCGTAGCCGTTTACCGTAGATAAGATACCTGAAGATATTGCAAAAATCAGAAATCCAAAGGAGTATAACTTTGCTCTGCCTTTGAGGTCTGATATTCTGCCGAATGTGACTACTAAAGAAGACGTAACTATCATGTATCCTAAAATTAGCCAAATTAAGTAACCTAGTGCATCAGGAGCTGTTGGATTAAACCTAAGACTGTTGAATATTTGGGGCAAGGCGATAATTATCATGTTGTAATTTGCAAAGGCTATGAATATTGCAATGCTGGTGTTGGACAAAGCAATCCATTTACTCTTCATGTTTGTTCGGGATAGAACTATTAGTTTCTAAATATAAATTCGTTTCTAACGAATGGACTTATACAAAAGCCAATCTATAATGACTAATTCTCTAAACAATAATTTTGGTATAATATCGCTGGAATTAAAACGTAACATTATAAAAATAGTTTTATACGTATTTCAGTAGTAGGTAATTACGACTTGAAATTACTTTTCGTTAATCACAGAGATGTTTTTCACCCTCAAGCTGGAGGTGCGGAGCAGGTAATATATGAAGTAGGGAAAAGGCTTGTTAAGAAGGGTGTAGAAGTATACTGGATGAGTGAGAATAAGGGTATAGCAGGGGAAGAGATAGATGGGATAAAGTTGATTAGGAAAGGGAATTCTCTTACTTTGCATTATTACTCGTTAAAGGAAGTTAAGAAATACGATGTAGTCATAGATAGTGTTGCTCATGCAATACCATTTTTTTCTTATAAGGTTAATAGGAAGAGTGTAGGTTTGATTCATCACGTCCATCAGGATGTCGTTGACTTCGAACTTAACCCGTTCTTATCACGTGTTGTAAAGTTTCTTGAGAAAAGAGTAAAGAACTACCCTAGACTTATTTCTGTTTCTAACACTACTAAAGAGGAGTTAGTAAAAAGGTTCGGAATTAATGAGAACATAATTAAGGTTATTTATAACGGTATAGATCATGAAAAATTTAGACCTGGTGAGAAGTCCGAATACCCACTCATCTTATGGATAGGTAGGTTGAAGAAGTACAAGAACCCGTTAGATGCTATAAAGATCTTCAAGAAACTGAACAATAGAAAGGCTGTTCTTATTATGGTAGGTTCTGGCGAAATGGAGAAAGAGATTAAAGATGCTATAGCCGGTGAGAAGAACATATTCTTTCTCGGAAAAGTAGACGAAAAAAAGAAGATAGAGCTTTACCAAAGAGCGTGGGTAGTGCTTTCGACCTCTTTTATCGAGGGATGGGGAATGACTATAGTTGAGGCTAATTCTTGCGGTACCCCAGCAGTAGCTTATTCCACAGGCGCTATGCCTGAGATTATAAGGGAAGGTGTTAACGGCTTCTTAGTAAACTATAAGGACTATAACAAGGCAGCAGAAGCTATTAGCTACTTGATAGAAGACGAGAACTCTATGAGATATTTGTCAAAGCTAAGCTACGAGTCCTCTTTAAAGTACGATTGGAATAAAACCTCTGAAGAATATTATAAATATATATGGGAGACAGTATTAGACTAGAGAAGGCTAAAGTCCTTTATGAAGAGTACAAGAGGAAAAAAGATAAGAGTCTTTTAGATGAAGCAGTAAAGCTTTTACAAGGGGATGACAGTGTTGCGTCACTGAACCAATTAGGACTTATTTATACCGAATTAGAGAGGTATCAGGAGGCCGAAGAAGTTTTCAGAAAAGCACTAAGAAAAACAAAGAACGAAGAGGATTTAGCTATAATTAAATTTAATTTAGCCATATGTCTCTTTAAAAAGAAAGACTTAACGTCAGCATATGAAATACTGAAGGAACTATCGGTTACAAAAAATGTAATGAAAGTTCACTCTCAAAGGCTCTTGGCTAAGGTCTGCCTTGCAATGGGTGACATCAAACATGTGGACGAAGCAAGGGCTATTCTAGAGAACTTTGATGAGCCTACAGAAGACCTAATAGTCTCTTACATCTATCTGGCTAGGAATGGCAGAAGGGAGTATTTGAAGAAAGCAATTGAGTTGGCCCAACTTTTGGGCAACAAGAGGTTATTAGCGGAAGCACTCCTCTCTTCAGAAGCAGAAGAGGATCTCGAAAAGGCATTGGTGTTATTTAGGGAGTTAAAAGACGTAAAAGGAGAGGCAAGGGCTCTATACAAGCTTTCTTTTTACAATAAAGAGTTGTTATATGAGGCACTTCAGAAATTAGAGGAGTACGGTGAAGGAACCGACAGCGATAAAGTCAGGCTATTGAACGAGCTTTATAAAAGGACTAATTTAGTGGACTTTCTTAAAAAGGCAATATCTTATGCCGAGAAAGCTAATGAGACACTCTTCTTAGCTAGGGCTTACGTTGAATTATCTAAGCATGAGAACGAAGTGGAAAATTTAAGGAAAGCAGTGAAGTATTATGAAGAGTTCATATCAAAGTACTTTTAATCCCCATTTGTTTGTGAACATTACATCTTCAGGTTTCTTAACCTCCTTAGGCTTGGGTTGGTACTCTGGATCAGGATATCCTACGGAGAGAAGAGTCATTAATATTTTTCCCTCTGGAATCCCTAAGAGCTCCTTAGCCTTCCTATTTTCATAAGCAGCTATCCATCCTACTCCCAATCCTACTGAGTAAGCAGCTAAGACAAAATACAGTGTAGCGTTTGCGGTATCTATCATCCACGTCTCTGGGCTTATATCAGGTTCTGCTACTACGGCAATACCTATCGGGGCATATGCAATGTGAGAAGCTCCTTTATGTAGTGTTGAGAGTTCCTTCTTAATCGATTCATCCGTAATAATTATGAACTTCCATGGTTCTCTATTGTTGGAATTAGGGGAGTGGTTTGCGACACTTATTAGTTCTTTAATTAAATTCATGTCTACTGGTTTATTCTGAAACTTTCTTATACTTCTTCTCCTTATGAGGAAATCTATTATTTCGTTCACTTGAGAATTCATTACGTATAAGCAAAAAAGTTTACTGAACGAAATGGGGACAAGGGGATTTCATAGAGCTCTAATGAGCACTCAATCCCCCCGCTGGACGTAATTAAAAATTTACTATACTTTAAAAATCTTATTTTATAGTACAATTTTACAGTCTATAAATTATTTCTTTTTTAGTGTAAAAGTAACAAAGAAAAAGATATAAAAAGGTTACCTTCTTTCATGCTCTATCAATTTTCCACAACAATGCACTAACTATGATCAGTAAAACGTCAAGCACCCAACTTATTTCTACGTAAATATTTACCGGAAGAACCTTACCTATAAATAATGCAGGCGCAGTTCTCGTCTCAGTTAATAATGCGAAGTCGATTATATAGAAAATTAACGTAGGCAGATATAAGCCTCTTATTGCCAATAGGAATACTACTGAAGTAACTATCGCTAAAGCCGAAGTAAAGCCGAAGAATATACTATATATCTCCGTGGCTGTAGGATACCCCGGGAATGTTGCATGAGCCGCTACAACTAAGTGTACTCCTGCCCATAGAGATGCTCCTAGTAGACCTATCCATCTAGTTGCAGTAACAGCTATCGGTGTTCCTCTTTGCATAGTAACCTATTCATCTAATCTTTATATCTATCTTTACCCAACCTTTCGGAAAAAACTTTAAAAATGCTGAATACATGTCAGGATGGGCGTCTATAAAGTAGAGATAGACGATGAGCATAAGTTTATTCAATTCTAGGTGCCTTGTAGTTAATCTTCATAGTGCTATACTGTATTAAAAAATGCCTTGTAAATACTATTTTTAAGGTTTTTCAGGGTTCTAATTTGCTATTCGCTCTAAAGGGTGAGATCTTCCATATCTTTTATAGGAAAATCTAAATTACCGCTAACGTTTTTCAGGTATCTCGTAATGTTATGATCATAATATGTGTAAATATTCTACAATCTTCACTCTCGAGTCATTTTTAACACGATATTATAACGACGATACTACTTCTAGAGGAAGTAGTAATATAATAATTTAATAAGTAGTTAAAGCCTTTCTTATCGTATTTGATTTTACAAGCAAAAAGGATTTTCATTATTCCGATTCTTCTAAATTATCCTTAACCTCTTGGTATAGTTTCTTAACTTCTTCATCTTGAATGCCTATCTTGTCAGCTACTTTTAACGTCTCCTTTACTATACTTTTATAGTTATTTGATCGGAACCCCTCGACGTTTATACTTGCCATACCTAGGGCAAGTGCTAAAACGTCTTTGCCGCTTTTCTCTTGAGCAAAGGCTACTATTGCCTTTATTACATTTTCCCAAATTTTCCCTACCAAAGAAGGGTCGTTTTCATTTATCATTTTAAGCGATAAAAATAAAGCGTCCTTTATAAACTGCTCCGCTAGTCTCATTAATAATATCCTAATGCTACTAAGGTTAAATACTCATCTAAATCTATATACCTATAAATCATATCACAATCACTACTATATTCTACTCGTATAGCTTTATTAACCTAAGCCAGAGTGTGTAATAGGCATTTGTCTATGGATTTTGTTATATTATGTGGAATTGCATTACGTCTTTCTGGGATAATGTAAATACATGTGATCGGATAACCAATTTATAAAGCATCGGTAGATTCTCTTCGGGTACTAACAAGTAAATATAAATGATGATGAGAAACTATATTTGTGGAGTACCCTTATTTCGATCTTAAAAGTGCTCGTGACCTATTACCGTGGCTCAGGCAGAAGCTTACTGAGATTAAGAGAGTCAAATACATGGCAGAGGAGAGCCTGATGAAAGGTGATAAGTCCGCAATTTTACAATACACGATACAAATTGACAGGATTGTAAAAGAGATCACAGAGAAGGGTATAATACTGAGAGACCCTGACATAGGTTTAGTCGACTTTCCGGCTGTGATAAATAACAGACCTGCTTATTTGTGTTGGAAAATGGGTGAGAAAGATATAATGTATTGGCACTATGCTGAGGAGGGGTATAAAGGGAGAAAAAGGATTACTGGAGAAGAAGAAATCTTAAGCCTTACATAATCGTGCTTAGTATGATAATCAAAACTACGAATACGAACATTATAACTCCTATAATAAGCGCTAGTTTAGCCATGTCTTTATTACTACCGAAAACTATAGGTATGGGACCTATGAATATGACTCCACCGTATTCGGTTTTACTTTTCTCCTCTTGACGATGTTCTTTTCTCTCATTAGTCCCCCTGAGAATTTCAACTAGAATACCCACTATAATTGTCAATATGCCTAAGAATACGAAGGAAAGTCCTATTGCTAATAGTAACTGTTGACTTATCACAGGATATATTTTAGGTTTCAAAAGATTTAATCTTATTTGCTAAAATTTCCAATTCCTTAGGCATATCAATACCATCATTCATTGTAACTAGCTCCCCTATACTGTTTCTGAATTTATCGTAATCGAACCCCCTCTTCTTGAATATACTGACCAGCCAACTGTATGTATCACCTTTAGTTAGATCCCTAAGCTCCTTATCGTCAGGATTTATTCCGAACTTTCTTATCACCTCTATTAGTCTGGATTTAGTGTAATAGTTTTCAACTTCCTTCCCTAGAGGCACACAGTAATCTTTTAACGATGGATCTACGCGATCACACAAACCTAAGAAGATAACATTCAGACCTAACAAGTCTTTGAGCCTAGTCCACAACTGTAACTCTATATCGTTAGTTACTTTGTAAACGGTTATTCCTAACTCGTCGTTAGATATCCCGATTCTTTTAAGCCAGTTCAGAATTACTGAGGGCTCGGCAAGCTCACTCGTTAATATGACGAACTTGCTAAACAATAGGTCACTCATATTAGCTCTTAAAATGCCTAATACAGACTTTAATTGTTCATCAGGTCTTACCATTATTGCTGTTGACACTCCGTTATTTTTCCTCATTATAATATAGGAGTCTACATTCGCGCTAATAACATAAGGTGAATGAGTTGTGATAAACACTTGAAACACGTTTTTGTTCGTCCACTCCTTAATCAGCTTCATAATTCTGGACTGTAATGTAGGATACATATTCACTTCTGGCTCTTCCAATAGTAAGATCTTACTTCCGCTTAACCAAAGTATAAAAAGCATTAAGACTACTCTTTGGAAACCACTAGCAGCTAAATCTATATAGATCGGCAGGTTCTGGATGTTTAAAACTAACTTATTACTGTCCCAAAACTCCACTCCTTTAATCTCGGGGATTGTATCACTAATTAGATTGATGAAGTCGTACCACTTTCTCTTCATGTTTATTGGACTTCTGTTCATCTCTATCATTTTCTTCATCACAGAATCAAAGTAAGCCTGATCAAAAATTGGCACATATTCGACGCGTTGGGAGGCAAATGCGAACAAATTTCTAACTGTTTCCAAATTATCGCTGGTCGGAGGAGAGTTATTTACGTTTAAGGTGTCTAAAGTCCACTCAACGTATTTGTTATTATACTTGATCTTATTGGAGACTTCTACTCTCATCCTCATTGGTTTTCCTATAGCCATTGCTGTTTCATCTTCACTAAACTCCACTACTCCACCTATGATGATAGGCTTTGAGACGTCGTAATCTTTCCAAAGAAGTAAATACTCTCCTTCTCTATCTTCAACACTTCTCTTTTCCAATCCTGCCCCCATGTTCTTTATAAATAGATATAAAGCTGTCAACAAGTTAGTCTTACCATATCCGTTGTAACCTACTATTATGTTTAATCCTCCTAATTCCTCAAGTCTTACTGAGGAAAGACTTCGAAAGTTGTTGACGTAAAAGTCGATAACTTTCATACCTAAACCACACTACGATCTAATTTGAAGGCATACATATAATCGTTAAACGCTAAATTTTAGGATGTTTCCTATAAAGAGAAAAAAGTGAGTATTATTAGTGCTAAGGATTTTAAAGGATACACCTTAGAATTCCTCCGTCGACGGGTATAAGGGCACCGTTAACATAAGTAGCTAGATTGGACGCAAGGAATAGGACTACGTTTGCCACTTCCTCAGGCTTTCCAATACGCTTTAACGGCACGTCTTTAACGATCTCATTTAGTACATCTTGTTCACTCCTCCCCTCTCTCCTAGCTCTGTCCTTGACTAGTTGGTCTACGCGGTCTGTTAAAGTCCAACCTGGCATTACGCCGTTAACTGTGATTCCTTTAGGCCCTAATTCTCTTGACGCGACCCTGATAAGACCAGCTAAAGATAATCTAACTACGTTGGACAAGTCTAAGTTATCAATAGGTTGTTTTAACGTCATCGAGGTTGATAGTATTATACGACCTCCTTCTTTCATTCTTTTTCCTGCCTCTCTAACAGCAACTACCGCACTCATGAGAAGTAGATTGAACGCGTTGAGCCAGTCTTCATTTCCTAATTCAATTAGGTTTCCAGGTCTTGGACTTCCAGTAACGTAAGCCAAAACGTCTAAGCCGGACAGTCGCTTATAGCCCTCGTCAATCAATTTCTCTACGTTCTCTGCTTTTGTGAGGTCAGCCTTAATATAATCTATTTTGCCTAAGGGTTTCAGTTTTTCATAAGCTTTGATCAGATTGTACTCATCGTGTGAGGAGATGATTACTTCTGCCCCCTCCTCTAAAAACCTCTTTGCAATAGCAAAACCTATACCTTTACTGGACGCCGTGACTATTACTTTCTTCCCCTTTATCCCTAGGTCTATTTTCTCCACCCACGAAATATTCCAGTGTAACCCTTTTTGAGCTTGTTGTGGTAGTCAGAATACTCTTAATCTTTCTGAAGTCATCCTCAAGAGTCTTCCTCAAGTTAGGATTGTAAAGGGCAGCGGCAGGGTGATATGTAGGGAAAACCTTGACTACAGTATTATCATCTTTTTTCCACTCGAATTCTTTACCTCTAACTCTAGTTATGGAGCTGAAAGACTTACCCATGAGAGAGAACAGATAAGAAGTAGAATGTCTCCCTAAAGTAACGATCAGTTTAGGTTTTATAATATCGATTTGCATTCTTAGATAAGGACTGCAAGCAGTCATTTCCTCTTCTGTAGGATCTCTGTTCTGAGGAGGTCTACATTTCACTACGTTCGTAATGAAAACGTCCTCTCTCTTTAATCCCAAAACTTCTGTGATTAATTTAGTCAGCAATTTACCAGCTGCACCAACGAAGGGCTTACCTTCAATATCCTCATTTTCACCTGGGGCTTCACCTACGAACATTATTTCGGCGTGTGGATTTCCCTCTCCTGGTACAGCATTCTTCCTAGTCTTCCATAAGTCGCACTTTCTACAGTTTCTAACTTGTTCAGCGATCTCTTGTAAATCCACAATATTATACACTACAATTTAAAATATTTATGTTGATTTACCGCCCTTGTGAGAGAGACTTATACGCGTCTTCAATGATCTTACTCAATTTCTCCTTAGCCTCATTAACACTTTTCCTTAACGCTTCAGTGTCCTTTTTTTCTATCGCATCTTTGATACTGATTGCATAGGTGGACAGCTCCTTGTGGTTTGAATATTTTCTGATAAACTCCTTCAATTCCCTCTCAACCCAAGGGAACACTGCTTCTTTTCTGTTAGAGAGATGAAGTGAGACTTTTTCCATAGCAGTCCTTGCTAATATCAGATCTTGGATTTCGAGAAACTTTTTTGCTTGCGACACTATCGTTATTAACTTGAAGGAAATAATTAAAATTACCCCACCCTCCACCAGGGTCTGAGATTCTGACGGACAATGAAGATCCTCAGCCGGGTGGGGGACATTGTGATGAGGTCGACATAAACGGAAAGATGAAGAGGGGTCGATAGCCTGAATTAAATTATTTTATTAGAAGTCACAAGTACTACTCTAGCTCTCGTTTTTTCTAAGAGCTCTTTAACCTCGTTAATTTCGCTCTCGTCAAGATGAATCTCAGGGTCTTCCACGATTATCAGTTCGTTCTCAGTAGCTCTTCTCAAAAATGTCCTTAAGGCTAAAATTGACAAGACATTTGGAGGAGCGTTCTGTAATGGAGTCTTATCCATATACACCGCGTTCTCCTCTTGGTTTACGTAGATCTTGTGACCGTTAATTTCGTCACTGAAACCTTGAGGAAGTATCATGGAATTTATGAACTCCGCAGCAATACCGAAAGCCTTTGGGATCCCGGGGGCCTTTTCGTATTGAATAACAAGGAACCTACTGAAAGCCGACAAGTACCCTACTCTTCCAGCGGGTATTATTGAAGGCTTCACTTTCTCTATCTTAGAAAAGTAAAAGGAGTCTACTTCAAATGTGCCCCTTATACCTTGCTCTTTCAGTTGAGGGACTTCCTTAAGCTCTACCTTAGCTTCTACACCACCTTCGTTAACTTCCCCCTTTATACTGAGTGGGGTTAACTCAACTTCATAAAACGCCTTAAACCAATTCTTAGCAACGTCTAGATCTGATGTAATTAAATTCAAAAACGTCCTTTCGAATGTTTCTCTCCACCCGTTTATCGGATCTCCTTTTATATGACCGTAAAGTCTAGGTATGTTGTTAATTGTCTTTAGTAAATAGTATGTGAGCCTTCCAGCGTAATACTTACTTTCACCAAGTGAAGATATGTAGCTTCTCTTCGAACTAGTATTTACCTCAACCAATTCGCCACCTACTTTTATTCGGACTAACATGAGTGAAGATAGATTTTTAGGTATTTATATACAAGTGTGCTTTATGGAGATAAATAAGTACGAAGTATTTTTAGATTTTAACTTTAAAGAGCTAACTTATAAGGGTAACGAGAAGATTTACTGCAAGTTAGCTCAAGGAGAAAAGCTCCAGCTCGATGCTGTAGGTTTAATGATAAAATCTGTCAAGGTTGACGGAAAAAATGTTTCTTTTACTCATGAAAAGGGTAAGGTCTTAATTGACACACACGATGTGGAAGATGTAGTTGAGGTAGAGTTTGAAGGGAAGGTAAAGGAGAGGGGTCTCGTTGGCATATACAAAGCCCCTTATGATGGCAATTACATAATATCGACTCAGTTTGAATCGAGTCACGCTAGAGAGTTTATACCTTGTGTAGATCACCCAGCATATAAAGCGAATTTTAAGATTTCTGTGAAAGTTGACAAAGACCTAGACGTTATATCAAACATGCCCGTTGAGAGGATATACGACGCGGAGAACGGTAAGAAAGTTGTAGAATTTAAAGAGACACCCAGAATGTCAACTTACTTGCTGTACTTAGGAATAGGTAAGTTTGAGGAGATAAGAGATAAACTAGATGATATAGACATCATAGTAGCTACGGTACCAGGTAAGATAAGCAAGGGTAAGTTTGCACTCGATGTAGCTAAGAGGACAATCGACTTCTACAATAATTATTTTGGGATAAAGTATCAGTTACCAAAAGAACATTTGATAGCAGTACCCGAGTTCGCCTTCGGAGCTATGGAAAATTGGGGTGCGATAACTTTCAGAGAAACAGCACTATTAGCAGACGAGAATTCCTCTTTTGCACAGAAGAGAGGAGTTGCCAGTGTTGTTGCTCATGAACTAGCTCACCAGTGGTTCGGGAACTTAGTGACCATGAAGTGGTGGGACGACTTATGGTTGAACGAGAGTTTTGCAACATTCATGAGCTATAAAGCTGTAGATGCACTATTCCCTAACTGGGACTTCTGGGCTAAGTTCTTAATGGATGAGACTAGCGGAGCTATGTTCAGGGACTCCCTCTTCACGACTCATCCCATAGAGACTCATGTTGAGACGCCTGAAGAGGCGGAACAGATTTTCGATGATATAAGTTACGGAAAGGGAGCAAGTATACTCAGGATGATAGAGGCTTATATTGGTAAAGAGGCTTTCCAAAAGGGTATTCAGTACTACCTTCAGAAGTATAAGTTCTCAAATGCTACCGGTAGTGATTTCTGGACTAGCTTAGAGGTAGGCTCTGGGCAACCTGTGAGTGAAATAGTAAAGGACTGGATTACAAAAGACGGGTACCCGTTAATTCAAGTTACAGTAGAGGATAAAAGAATTAAGCTTACGCAAGAGAGGTTCGCCCTAACTAATGGGACACCCAGAGTTTACACGATACCCATAACTCTTGAAGTTAACGGTAAAAAGTCTACCTTCTTGATGAAGGATCAGACTGCAACTATTGATATCGGAGAAGACGTGAAATCGTTAAAGTTAAACATTGACAGAACTGGTTTTTACCGTGTAATGTATGGCGATGTGAGTTTGTTCTTCGAGTCGAACCCCAACCATCTGGAGAGATGGGGATTGTTAGATGACTATTATAACATGTTAATGGCTGGAAAAGTTGACTATAAGACATATGAAAATGTAGTGAGGAGTTTAATGAGTGACGATAACTACTTAGTAGTCGATGAGATCAGAGGAGAACTATTCGGACTGTGGAGTGTAAACACGTCTAAATATACGTTGATACATGAGCTCTTAGAGTTGCAGACTCCCCATTGGGCGAGTAAAAAGGACGAGAACTCAAGAAGGATTTACGGTAATTTGCTAAAGACATATGCTTACGTAGATAACAAGTTCGCTCTAGGTTTAGCCGTTGCCTTTGAGGGCTACGATAGACTTGACCCCAACATTAAGGAAGCCGTAGCTACTGCGTATGCAATAGCATATGGTGAAGAGGCATACGATGAATTATTGAAGAAGTATAGAAGTGAAAAGTTCGATGAGGAGAAGATTAGACTACTAAATGCGATGTTGAGCTTCAGAGAGCCTTATCTCGTAGTAAACACTTTAAGTTTAGGTCTCACCGGTGAAATTAAACGGCAAGATACGGCGAGGATATTACCGTTGGTTGCAAGAAATCCGTACACGAGGTTTGCAGTGTGGAAGTGGCTAGAGACTTACATGGACTATTTGAGAAGTGTTTATGAAGGGACAGCAATTCTGGGTAGGTCTCTTAGAGGAGCAATACCTTATTTAGGCGTAAGTGTGAAAGAGGTAGAAGAGTATTTCTCAAGTAGGAAGTTTAGTGATATACAAGTAGAAATAGACACCGCATTAGAAATACTCAGAGTTTTAAGAAGACTTGCTTAATAACCTTACTACGTAGTCTACTTCCTCTTTTTTAACCTTTTCATAGAATGAGACTTTTTCATTTTTTGAGTCATCAGACAACGGTAGTGAAGTCACGAATCCTTCGTCACCGTTGTATACTAATGTAAAGTACACACCTGGGTTAAGAAAGCACTTAAGGTTTTTTTGTATCTCTTGCCTAATGTTACTAATCTCTTGTAATCTTTGATCGAGGCTTTGTTGTTGTATTGATATTGTGGAGTTAAGTTCAACTATTCTCTTTTGGAACTTCATAACTGCATAAACAGAAATGATAACTAATATAACGAGTGGAAGAACAGCTACATAAACGGAGGTATTTAGCACTTTATGAATCAGCAAGAAGGCTGAAACACCTACTGCTGTTAAAATAGCTGGTGTAACAATTCTGAGTCTCATTAATCTAACTTGTTCTCGCTTATGCTTCTCTCTTTCCTTCATTAGTTCGTTTATTTCGTCCATTCCGTAGGATTTCTTTTTATTTTCTAACCAGCTTGCCCAATCGGGATTACCGGTTATTACTGTAGTATTAATACCCCTCGAAGCTCTGTCCAACAGTAAGGACGCAAAATCATAATCGAAGTTAGGGGATATAACGGTTATCTCCTTATCAGCATTTAAAATAACTTGTCTAGCTCTCTCTAGGATTTTGGTTGAAAGTAAAAAATCCAAACTTTTTCACCTTTATATTATAACAATCCCGGGGCTCAAAGGTAACGCTAACTCTTTCTTTCCTTTAATATCCGGACTCAACTGGTCTTTAGCATCGTATATTACTATCTCGGTCAAGTTCAGTTTATTCATGATGAACTTCAGATTTGATACTAGCACTTTTTCCTCATCAAGGTCGTTCTGTAGATATAATTCTCTAACCAGATATGGTAATTCGGACGCTACCTCGTATAATTTCTTTGACACGGAGTCCTCTCCTACCTCACTTATGAAGTCTCTTAACGTTTTTCTTTCTTGTATAGCTCTTATCGCCCTTCTTAATATCTTCTTTAGCTCTTGATCACTATTTACATAAATTACTAGCTTTTCAGGTTCCTTATTCATACTGGCGGATAGTTGATTTATTTTATCAACTAATAACCTCAAATATTCAATTTCTAACAACGAACTACCTTCATATTTTAAATCAGAAGGCTCAGGAAACTTTTGAGTGACTACAAAACTATCGTTGAAGTAATGCCAAAGCTCTTCAGCTATATGTGGGGTGAACGGAGCCATCATCCTTATCCATGCGGATAAAACGCTTACCAAAATGTCCCTATTGACAATTCCATTAGTTAATTCTACGTAATCTTTCACTGTCTCATACATGGTGTAGTAAACGATAATGTACGCTGACCTTAAATCTAACTTATCTATATACTCATCTACTTTCTTCACGAAATCAGACACTATTGATGAAAGCCACAAATCCGGCTTCCTGATTTCTTGGGTTGAAGGAGCTTTTAACAAAGCAGCAATGTAGTCGTGGATATGTTTAAGCTGATCTGCTATACTTTTGGCTATCGACGCATTGAACTCAATGTCGTCGCCTATGGAAGATGTAGAAGTTAAAGCTAACCTGACCGTATCAACACCGTATTCGCTAATTGCTTTTGATAGAGGGTATATGTTTCCGAAACTTTTGCTCATCTTCTTTCCTCCTACTCTGATAAAGCCGTTAGTGACTATTTGCTTCGGTAGTAAGTTTTCACCGAATATAGCGACATGATGATAGATGTAGTATGCTAAATGGTTCTGAATCAGATCCCTTCCACTGTGCCTAGAATCTACTGGATACCAGTAAGTGAACTCTTTCCTTATGTCGTTTACTTCAGCTCCCAACTCTGGTTGGCTTCCTCTACCTAACATCACGTAGTCCCAGAACTTATCATCTAGTTTATTTAAGTCTAAATTCCTTATCTTATGAGATATTGTGTAGAAAGCAGTATAAATAGTAGAGTCACTGAGACTATCTATTATTTCCTTATCGTCCCAGGGTAATCTCACTCCTAGTCCTCTTGACCTAGTAAATGCTCTGGGTTGCATATTGAAGACGACTTTCTCCATTTCTCTTCTAGTGTCTTCAGGTACGAACTTTATTTTTTCCAATGCTTTCAGCGTTGATGCCTTCCAAATACTATTAGAATAGTTTACGAACCACTGTTCATCAACTAATTTTACGACTATTTCTGCTCCGCATCTACAATATATGGGGCCGTTCGTTATTTCATAAATTGTAAAATGTGAGTCTAAGTTTTTTAATATTTCAACTACTGCTTTTCTAGCTTCCCTAACACTCTTGTTTAATACCCTTTCCTTAACCACGTCCTTGAGGAAACTGGGAACGTAATCTAGTATATCCTCTCTTATTACACCTTTATGATACTCTGTTCTATAAAGCGTATCTATGTAGTCCTTTAACTCCTGAGGATTTGTCGTCTGTGCTAACGCAAGAACTTCTGATGCTGGTATGTCTCCGTAATCATCGGTATAGATCACCGGTATAATCTCAAAGCTTTCACCCAGTTCGGTTAGAGCTAAGTAATGGATCGGCTCATGTGCAGGAACCGCCATTACTATACCTGTACCTTGCTTCGGCTCAACGTACTTACTCTTTATAATTTTCATGTCCTTATTGGTTAATGGGTTCTTCACTCTGAAAGTGAGAAATTCGTCTGACTTTACTGACCTTTCTACCTCTAACTCTATCTGATATTTTAACTTCTCGTAAGCGTATCTAGATAAGACGACCTTTCTACCTCTCTTTTTATCTACACTTATTACGTACTCCGTGTTTGGGTTAATTAACAAGGCTATCGCTCCGAAAACAGTTTCAGGTCTTGATGTAGCAGCGGGGAAAAAAAGACCCTCCTCTGACGGAAAGTAAATTACGTCAACGTCTATTATTTCTGGTTCTATGTCTCCTCTAGTGTCGTGCATTCCTACGGGGAATTGGTCGTTTGGACAATAGGCTACTGCAGATTTTTCCTTTTTTAAGAATCCCATCTCCATTAGCTTTTTGTACTGCCATTGGACAAACTTCTCGAAATAAGGATCTACTGTGGTAAATTTCCTTCTCCAGTCAACGCTTAAGCCGAGGGTCTTAGCAGTTCTTTCCATGTCTCTTGTAAAGTATTCCGCTAAGTACTGTGGGTCGGAGAACTTCTCAACTTCACTCTCAGGTATCCCGTATATCTTGACGAAAGTTGAGATGATATCTTCATCTTTCCTTCTCACCGCTTCAGCTATGGACAGAATCGGAGTACCAGTGTACTGGAACGCAAAGGGAAACAGTACGTTATAACCTTTCATTCTCAAGTACCTAGCGTAGATGTCTCCAGTGATGTAAGTTCTACCGTGACCTATGTGCAAAGGACTATTAGTATAAGGAAAGGCTACTGTTATGAACTTCTTAGGCTTTCCTTCTTTAGCGTCTACTTCGTATAATTTGTTTTCCTCCCATGCCTTTTGCCACTTTGACGCTATTTCGTTTAGGAATGTAGAAACACTCACAATAAGAAAAACGATAAAGGAATATATTAAGGTATGACTTCCGTAGAGTCCTCTGTAGGGTCATATCTCAGGTCCTCCAACCTTATTACTCCTTCCTTTATAAGCTCCTTTATTTCGTCAACGCGGGACAAAACTATCCTTAGATATTCCTTCGTAACATCATCAACTATCTTAAACCCTTCTTCACCCCAATACCGCTCATGAATAGTGTAGAGACACCTCCCTCCGCAATAGTCCTTAAATTCACAGTTCCTACATTCTTTAGGTAATGGTTCTTCGAGTAACTTAAAGGAGTCTAGTGTTCCTAATTCTGCCCACTTCTCTCTGACAGCTATAGGGCAGGACAGCACTCTACCGTCAGTTGAAATAGAAACACTATCATAGCCAGCACCACAAGCTACACCCCTATATCTCTTAAAGAAATGAGCACTTATCACTCCCAAAAAAGGAATGATCTTAACGATCTTCCCTCTTCCCAACTCACTCATGAAATAATCTACTAACCTCCTTATTCCGGGTAAGTATGAAGAGTAAGCCCAACTCTCGAAATCCCACCTCTCGCTCCATATAACATTCAGTTGCCAGTGGACTTTGTCAAAAACCCCTAGTGACAACAAGTGGATCACTTCTTCATAGATGTCGGCATCTTGAGTTACTGCCATCCTAGCGATTGTTTCAACTCCTAAATTTTTGAGATAAGAGGCGTTCTTAACCACTACTTTATATATTCCCTTCCCTCTGTGCTTGTCTGTTATTTCTTCCCTTCCATCTATAGAAAGCAGGGCTACGTCCATTCTCTTCCAGTAAATTTCAGGGAGTAGTCTTACGGCTATCCCGTTAGTTTGTATCCCCCACCTTTTAGCCCTAACAGTGTCCATTACCTGAATTATAAACTTAGGGTTCATTAATGGTTCTCCACCGTAGAATATCACAGTCGCGTTCGGATCTCTTTCAATGTTTACCTTAAGCTTATTTATATCGTACTTAACGCCCCACGGTACAATCTCCTTAGGGAATGAGCCACCACAGTAGTCACATGCGAGATTACATTTTCCCGTGGTAAGTACTAACCAGAGCATTTAACGACCCAACTCCGCTAATAACTCTTTCATCCACATCATTCCCAGTTTATAATCGTCTACGAATATGTTCTCGTTAAAGGAGTGTATATTAGAACCGTAGTTATCTACTCCGACCCCATCAGCTATTTGTTTAATGTTCAAGTGCCTACTGATCATTTCCATAGGTCCAGTGCCGGGACTGTTAGGTAACACGATGGGTTCAACATTATAGACTCTCTTAGCTGAGTTTATTAAAGCTCTTGCTATCTCACTGTTTATCGACGTTCTGTAAGGTCTTACGGAGCCATACTTTACGATTTCGACTCCGTAAGGAGCTAAATACTCTTTCAGCAGTTTCAGTACTTCCTCAGGGTCTTGATCTGGGACCAACCTGAAGTCTATCTTCACGAAGGAGTAAGATGGTATTACCGTTTTTGAACCCTCTCCAGTATACCCTCCATAAATCCCCGCTATGTTGCACGTCGGTTCCTCTACTAGTTTCACCATTCCTCCCTTCTGAACTATCTGTTCTATTGCTTGTTCTAGATACTGCTCGTCTATGTTTAAATACTGTTTCTCTTCCTCGGTTAACTTCTTGACTTTATCGTAAAAGTGGGGAATTAAAACTCTTCCGCTCTCGTCTCTCAATGACCTCAGCGCGTAGACTAGATCCCATGCGGGGTTCTCCGCGATCGGTGCATACATAGAATGGAGGTCTTTAGGAGTCTTTTTTCTCAACTCCACATATAATAGGCCTTTAACGCCTAAGACTATTTGGGGAGCGTTGTTAGGAGCCCTACCTGAACCTTCCCATAGTATGTAGTCAGCCTTAAACTTCTCGTGGTAGTCTTTTAGGAAATCCTCCATATTAGGGCTTCCGATCTCTTCCTCTCCCTCGTACAAGAACTTAATGTTTATTTTTAGTTTATTCTCTTTCATCAGGTCTATTATGGCCTGTAACCTTGCGAACAGTGATCCTTTATCGTCACCGACACCTCTAGCATAGATTTTGTTATCTCTAATAACGGGATTGAATGGATCTGTGTTCCACTTGTCTAACGGCTCTACTGGTTGAACGTCGTAGTGGTTATAAATTAGGAGTGTTTTTGAGCCGCCAACGTTTATTTCTCCGTAAACGTAAGGGTTCTTGGACTTATGTCTTATTAACTCAGCCTCAATACCGTTTTCCTTCATGTAATCTACGAGAAATCTCGCCCCTTCTTCTCCTTTTCCTTTGGCTGATGTGGTGTCTATCTTGAGAAATTCAAACAAGTCCTTGAGATAGTCCACAGTATTTAATCTTCTCTGAGGTAAATTAAGTTATGCTTAAGTATGCCGAATACATTCGCCATGGGCTAGGTGAACCTCTAGGAAACGTTAATGTTTATAAGAAAGTAGAGGACGGAAAGGTTATAGCTATCCTTAAAGTCGTTGTATATAGAAATCAGTCGTTCGCGATTTATGAGACGGATAGGCTAGAGGGAGGCGAGGTAGTTGAAATACTTCCTAACTCGATAACTTCAATAATGAGGGTTGTAGAGAAATATTACGATCCTAAAGTTGACGATATAACTGTCTTAGGTGAGAAAAAATTCGTGGATGACTTCTTGGAAGAATTTAATAAGTTACAACAAAGTGAGTGATCTCAGTCCTCCTAACTGAGATGTGATGTAGGCTATCGGGAACGAACAGTGAGTGAATAAAAGCAATGAAGAGAAAACTGGGACACCCGAGTGATGAGGAGCCATTCATGCGCTGAGCTTTATATGTGATGCGAGTGGGAGGGGACAACCCATATAATTACATATTCTATTTCATATCCGTCATAGTCCCATACTGGCAGGAATATTACGGTTCCAGGCTTTACGTTACCGAGAATTATGTTAACCTCGTATTCCCCAAAACCGGATACGTTTTTCACGAAGGATACGGAAACATTCGTAGTGATACCAAAAATATAATCTGTATAAACTGGGTCGTTATAGTAAGACGTGTTCAGGTAAAGATAAAAGTGTACAGTGGAGTTAGGGCTTCCCTCGATAAAATTAGGTACTACATAAAATACGGTGAGGTACCGAGATTCTACAGAAGCGAAGTCGACTGATGCGTTTAATGTGGCAATTTCATTGTTAATTTCAGAAGTATAGTTCTTTATAGACGAGGGGACTTGAACAAAAGTTAAATTATTTCTTATATCCCCTATTATAGCTTGTTCTACTTCAAAATTCGGTTGGCTAACGTTAACGTTGAATACGTAAGGTTTTATCTCGGTAATATTTCTCGCATAAGTCTGTACTTGGGAAGGCTTAACAGAGTGAGGAGAAATCATTAGGTAAGTAGTTACATAGATCACCGCAAACGCAATACCTAGTGAAAATAATACGCCTGCAATAGTTGCTACTAATACTTTATTCACGAATGAATAGATCATTCGAAATACTTTATATATCTATTCCAATGTGAACGTTGGAAAAGTTTATTTAACATTAGTAGTAATTGTTAATATGCAATTAGATCTACGACAATCTACGAAGAAAGTCTATTATTATATACTGACGAATAGAAATGGTGTTACCTTGAAACAGATACAAGAAGACCTTGGTTTTTCCTCGGTAAGTGCGGCCAGATATCATGTGAACAAACTAAAGAGCGCCGGTCTCGTTCAAGAGACTTATGACGGTAAATACATAGTTAAGAAGGTCATATTAGATGATGATTACGTGCTTCTCTTTAACTATGTCTTACCTAAGAGCGTGTTCTTTGCCTCATTTTTCCTTACATCTTTTATCTTATCCCTTTACTTGATTAAATTAGACTCTTTAGGCGCAGAGGTATTCTCCTTAATAATAGTATTTATAGCTGGAATTATTTTCGTGCTGGACACTATAAAGAGGTACACCAGATTCATTAATGAAATGAGAGGAAAGGTGAATTTAGAAGAGGAGTAGATAAAGAAAAAATTATACATATACACAACAATCTTATTTTATAATTAAATTAAAATTTTACTTGGTAATACGTCCAATTTATCTTAAAAATCCTTGGGATTAAAAGAATCTAGAACTAAAAACAAAAATCCACGTTAAATACAAATAAACTATACGTCTAGCATTGTAAAGGTCTCCTTTTGAAATTTTGCTTGACCTATGTGGGAACTGATATTAGTTTGACTGTATCTCATACCTTTTTATTTTTATGTTATAAAGTACGGCTGATATTCCCCATACAATGGCAAAAGTCAGAATAATCAAGATGCCAATATTTCCCCACCAGACATCACCGTTGATTAGCGCAATTACGTCCCAGATGCCTCCGGTCAAATTAAACTCGGATTGTAATAAACCTAATAATTCTAAACTACCGACCAAGAATGCAACAAGAATAGATACAGTCGTCATTGTTAAGTTGTACCACACTTTTCTCAAAGGGTTGCCTATGAAAGCCCATCTATAAGCTCCGTTCATGAAAAAGCCGTCTGTAGTGTCGATAAGTGACATACCGACAGTAAATAAGAAGGGGAAAACTAATAATGTCCAAATCGGGATCTTAGTGAAAGCTCCTGCTGTACCTGCACTTATTGCTAATAGAGCAGTTTCAGAAGCTGTATCAAAACCCAAGCCGAAGAGAAAACCTATTGGATAAAGGTAATACTGGTTACTAACAATCCTGAACAAGCTTTTGAAGAACTTGTTCATAAACCCTCTTTTAAGCAAGGCTTCGTTTAGCTTATTCTCGTCTAACTCCTTTCTTTTAGCTTGTTTAAACAATTCGTAAATCTCGAATAAAACTAAAAGATTCAGAAAACCTATTATGTAAAGAAAAACTCCACTTATTAACGTACCTACTATAGAACCTAAATTTTCTAGTTGGGGAATATCTGACTCTACTAACCTTGTTGAAACCATTAACGTTATAGAAAGGATAATAACAACGGAAGAATGACCCAGAGAGAAAAATAAACCTGTGAACATTGATGGTTTACCTTCCTGAACAAGCTTTCTTGTAGAATTATCTATTGCAGCTAGATGATCAGCGTCAACTGCATGTCTTAAACCGAATATATATGCAAGGACTCCTAGAGTGAAGAAACTCGCCCCGACCCCTTTCACTTTTATTTCAATATTTCCCAACTGTTGCGAAATGTCTGTTAACCAGAAAAAAAGTATTATCGTTAAAATAATTTCTACACTATAAAATAATATCATCTTCCACGCTCTGGGAACCGGATTCTTTCTCATAACATATGGATAGCCTATCCATATTATAAATTTTACTACCTCTTAGCTTTCCTCTTACCACCAACTTTAATAGGTCATAGCTAGAAAAATTCGTTGAAAATTTTAGAATTAATAATGAAAAGTTTTAATAAAGTCGAACTTATCTTGTAATAACAATAAGTTCGTCTTCGTAATATCGGTTCTCATACATTTTATCAGCTTACTTTAAATTTAATATCGAAAGAGCTTGAAACGCTTGCTTCTTATGTTCACGTAATAATCCACTAATGATAGCGACCAAATTATCATGGATAAGTTGAGCTCTTGGAGAGAGACCTTTTCTAGTACTTGGTATCGACACGGTTGTCATATCAACAAGGCCTTATCACGTCCAATAAACTATAATACCCTAGTTTGCTCTTATTTCTAATATATTGACCATGATACTTACTCTCATTTTCATAAGAAATCAGGGAAGGAGTCTAATGTTTACTCTATTGTTTTCACTAACATAATGTTTTTATAATTAGGTCTTCTTAAGAATGGTTAGAATGAGTTTTCAACCCTTCGGCTATCCTAACTTCCCTATGAGTAACTCCTCAGGAATGTCAAACATGATGATCTGTATGCAACCTGTAGGGTTAGGCGGTAAGCAACAAATGATTCCTACTCAATATCCCGTAAACCTCCAATATGTAGTCCAGCAGGTTACGATGTATCTGATGAGTCAAGGATTTCAAGTTTATCCTATGTCTGGACAGAACGTTGCAATAATACAAGCACAACATACGAGCCTTTTGGGTTATTTAACCGGTTCAAATAAAGCTTATACTATAAGGATTTGTCAAGGTCCTAATTATGTTATGGTAGAGACTGGAATGACCGACTTATTGCAAGATATGTTACCATTACTAGCTTCCGGTGGTATTGCAGTACTTTCGGACGAGGATTTACACAACAAGTTGCTTACATTACTAGGAGGTGCAGGAGCTGCATACGACGCATATAATATAGCCAGGGATCTGATGCAGGAAGACCAGATCATGAATATAGTTATGATGGCTGTTATGAGTGCTCCGCCCTTATATCCAGTTCAACCGCAATATCCCCAGCCTAACTATGGTCAATACAGTCAACCGTATTCTCAGCCATACCAGCAGGGACAAACATACCAGCAAGGATATACTCAACCACAATACCAACAAAGTAGCCAATACTCACAGACCCAACAAAATACGCAGAAGTGTTGGAATTGTGGAGCGATTATCCCTGCTGCGGCTAAGTTCTGTCCTAATTGTGGAGCTTCTTTAATGCCGATCAAGTGCCCCAAATGCGGCTACATTAATCCGCCTAGTGCAAAATATTGTGGGAATTGTGGAGCTCAATTAACGCAAGTTAAACAAACTACTTAACACTTTCTTATTTAGTTTTTATTCTTCTTAAGACAAGTTAGTATTTTTCATAGAGTAGCAGAATATGAAATCAAGAAGCTATATTCATGAAGCTATATTCATAAGGGAGTTTCATATAGTCAATTAAAGATTGTGTCTTTGTCATTCACCGCATTTAGCTTTTGGACTCACTTTAATATATACTCACCACTTTCGATTTAACAATGGAATTTTAAGTGCCTCAGATTAGACTGGACTAGCTGATGAGGAAAGAAAGAATACGGTTGAGGAGCTCATAAGGCGGTTAATACGTTAGAAAATCAAGAAGAATATGTCAATCAACCAAGAGGTTATATCTAATTAGGTTAAGATAAAAATGAGAGCTTAATTACCCATATAAAGAATTTTTCGGGAGCTTAAGAAATCTCTACTGAAAATTACCTACTTAATAAGACCTTTAATGAGCTAATCGGTTTTAGTAGGGATAAAATTTATTTTAAATATCTACTTCTATCCATCCTCCGTTGTCTCTTACTTGATATGTTTTTAGTCCCAGTTTTTCTTTAGGCGCATCTGGTGCAACGAAAGGAGGTTCTAACATTGTTCCAGTCTTAAGGTCGAAAACAGCATGGTGACATGGGCATTTCACTGTGAGCTTTTGTTCATCTAATAATGTTAGTATACACCTGGCGTGACTGCAAACTGCATCCATTCCGTATAGGGTCCCGTTAACGTTTGCAATGAAAATTACTTTATCGTCTATTTTAACTGATGCGAATTTAGCTTTTTCTAGGGCTTTAGCACTTATAGTGCGTTTCCAAACCATAGACATCATTTTGTACTTATGGCTTTTAAAAGTTAAATTAAAGGTTGTTTAAGTAGTTAGAATCCACTTTCTTACAAGATAGGAGAACAGAAATCCGCCTATAATGGTTGTTACTATAGCCATAATAATAATCTGAGAGTACTGATTAGTATCTATAATACCCGAGGTAAGACCTAGAGTAGCTACTACCAGCCCTACTTCACCCCTCGGTATCATACCTATTGAAGCAATGATCGACCTTCTTACACTCTTTGTAATGAAAAATGCTACCGGAAATATTCCGGCTATTTTCCCTAGGATAGCGAGAAAACTTAATAGAAGACCTAGGGATAAATCGTACAAGTTAAGGAACGTGGTGTATGGGGTCTCCATCCCGACGTATATGAAGAAAACAGGCCCAAAGATAGAAAGTAATGTTGAAGTGAACTGAACTATTTTTTCTGACTTTACGCTCTCAGCGATCGCCACACCGGCTACGAAGGACGCAATTACGGGAGAAAAGCCTAAGAGTAACATTATCAGGACTAAAATGAAAAGTATTACCAATGAAACATTGTTAATTAAATCATCTTTTATTCTAGAAATTATTCTAGGAATTATGAATACTGCTGAGAACAAAATTATTAACCACGCTAAGACCGTTTCTATCACGCTAACTACTATCTGACTAACTGAAAGAGCTTTTAGTGTGACTAGCTCAAGAATTACGGACAAAATGATAAGTGATACAACATCATCTAAAGCTGCTGCAGATATAACCAGTCGCGTGAAATCATGTTTGTAAAGTTTGTACTCTTCAATAATCGAAGTAGTTGCAGCCAGACTTGTCGCTGCACTTGCGGCTCCCATAATAGCGGAGACTGTTGTATTGTAAATGAGGGTGAAAGTGGCGTAAACTAAGTATGTGGGAATTACAGCACCGGCTGTAGCTGCTATAAAGCCTGGTAATCCAGACTCTTTTAAACCTTTGAATCCGTGAGAGAGACCAGCGGCGAATATCAGTAAGACCACAGAGAAATCCGCAAAAAGAATAAGATAGGAATTAACTTCAAAGATAGGCAACCCGATCAAACTGTCAATATATCCGCCTATAGCGTAAGGGCTTAGCGTTATACCTACTATTATTTCAGCTATGATAATAGGAAGGTAGAATCTTTGGGTTATGAGTCTTCCTAACTGAGCGAAAGTTAATAACGTAAACAGTTCAAGTAATGTTAAATAGACGATATCGTTACTAGATGTCATAAGCTCACTATATTACGATCACTAGATTTATTTTTAACGCTCTCAAATAAACACTATGGCATTACTAAAGAGAGGAGAAAAGAAGATCTTCCATATAGATTCACTCAACCAACATATGAGAGAGGTTATAAAGACAGTTATGGACGTAAACCTTAATGATGTAGCTAAGTATTATGGGCTGAGGTATTTATCTCCTAAATTCGGAGAGCCTATATTTGTACCTTACGGTAGACTTGACGGTAACTTCAAGAAATTCGAGGATGCTTTTGAAAAGATTTACGATGAAATCGAAAAAGTAAAGGAGGACGGATTAAAAAAGTATTTAGAATGGTACCCCAATTCGCAATTCCTTAATCACTATAGAATAGTCTTTTACTCTTATACAGACTTAGAGGATGGTGTACTTTATGGAATTGGAGCGGAGCCTTTAGCAGTGACACCGAACTCCTCTTATCCAGTAGACAAAGTCTTGGACGGTGATGTAGTAGTAGGAATGCAATTACTAAACGTAGCTCTAACAAAGGGTCTAAAGATAAAGTTCTTTGACATAATTGCCAATAGACGCGATGAAATAATTGAAGCATATAACTGGCTTTACACTGAGTTTCACGCAAAGTATGACACTAAAGACAAGGTCTTCTTAACGGATATTGCTACATACTATATGGTGAAATTCTTTAAAGTTGTTGACGAGTTAAAGAAAAAAGTTGAAGTGATAGAAAATCTAAAAGGTAAAAGAGTCGTTATACCTATGATTGAAAGTAGGGCTAAGAGAGACGGTAGAGTTAAGGAAATAATGGAGATAGAATTTGCTGACTATATCGACCAAGGAAACTACTATAAAGTAGAGGCCATTCCATCTATATATAATAAAGATTTCGTGGGTAAGCTCTTTAAGCAGGTGCTAAATAACTTTGATGAGATATTACTTCTCTTTGAAAGGAAAGCTACAGTCCCAGATGAGCTAAAAGAATTAAAAGTTAAGGAACGAGGAGATAGATATTTATTACTAACGAAATAAGTAAAATAGTTTTCTATCTCTTTCTGTAGCATATCGTAGAGGTTTTTGAGAAAGGATAAAAAGAGATTACTTATTTAGCCGAGATTTTTTAAGATTAAGATTCTATCTGTTACCTTTACGATATACTTCTAAAACAGCAACATAATCGTTCTCTCCATGACCCATAGCCTCTGCCAACCTGTACAACTGTAAAGCTAGTGACGACAATGGGTTAATTACCTTAATATTCTGTGTCTCTTTTGTTATTATTTCTAGGTCTTTTCTCATATGTTTTATTGCAAACTGAGTTGAATAATCATTGTTGATCATTTTAGGTACCTTCAGTTCGGAGGTTGGAGACTTAGCACTACCGTATAAGGCTAGGACTTTGTATACGTCCTCTGGCTTTAATCCAGACTTTACACCGAAGTTATACGCTTCGGCTAATGTGGCTACATAAACACCTACCGTCAAATTGTTTACAAGCTTAGCATATAATCCCATTCCGTTTCCTCCCATATAGAGGATCGTTGACGCAGTTTCAGAAAGTATCTCCTTAACCACATCTAATTTCTCCTCGGGGCCTCCCAATAATACTGTCAACTTCTTTTGTTCAGCGAAAACTGAAGTACCTATAACTGGTGCATCATACATGAAACCTCCGTTCTCTGCAACTTTCTTTGCAATTTCAATTGATACTGAGGGTGATATAGTAGACATATCTACTATAATTTTACCCTTGCTATAAGGTATCAAAGGTGTTAAGAAATTGCTAACAGCATCGTCGTCAGCTAGCATTGTTATCAACACGTCGACCTCTTTCAGTAATTCAATGGGATCTTTGATGTACTTAACACCGTATTCTTTACTGAACTGTTCTGCTTTTCTTTCCGTTCTGTTGTAAACTAAATGTAGTTTTCCAGCCTTTGCTAAATTTCCCCCTATCCTGTAGCCCATTATACCTAATCCAGCTAGTCCTATTTTCATAGTAATTCGAAACACCAACTATTAATAAAAAATTTACCTAACTTGTCTCTAATCTCATGAAAAACGGTTTTGGGAACTGTAATGTAAAATTTCGAACTTAAGCTGAAAGGATTTTATTCCAACTCTTTGATTTATATTAATTTGTAAAGGTATAATACAAACAACCTTTTATTTTAAATCTACTTTCAATTTTTAAAATTACATCCACTCGACCATTGCGTCAACCTATGCTTGGGCAGGTAACATTTATGACTTATTATTGTTGACATACGTCTATTCCTACCTAGAGAGTTTACGGGCTAAATTTCTTTGGCTACACAGTGCTCTTCGCCTTAGGGCTAATAGGAAGGGTGATAGGCGGAGCGTACTTCGGAAATGTGGCTGACAGAATAGGTAGGAAACCGGTTTTAATTATCGGAACAGCCGGTTACTCTCTCTTTCAGTTATTATTAGCCTTTGCTCCTGACGTAGAAGTACTTTATGTTTCCAGGCTACTTGAAGGGATATTTATGGGTGCACAGTGGACTGCAGGGACCGTGTTAGCTTACGAGAACGCCCCGTATAATATGAAAGGGATAGTAACTGGTATAGTCCAGGCTGGATATGGTATAGGTTATGCACTGACTGGGGTTTCGTATATATTTCTGGGAGGAGACCCTCGGCTATTGTTACTAACGGGTAGTTTACCCCTCATCCTAGTTCCCTATATGAAATTTATTGCGGAAGAGCGTGTATCTTCTCACGCGGCCCATTTTAGTATAAGGATTAAGGACTATCTCCCTGTTCTTATTAGAGCTACGGCTGGAATGATAGGAATGTTCTTAGCCTATTTTGCCGTATTCGGCTATTACACCGTAATTGCAGACGAGTATCTACACTTGAACCCTGACACTTTAGGAATTTTAATGACAGTGGCAAACATAGGGCTTGCAATATCTTTTATACTGTTCAGTAGGTTAGCGGATAGGTTTGATAAGAAGAAACTAATTTATAATGGTGTAATTGGTCTCTTAATATCCCTACCATTAGCAGTGCCTTTCCTATATGTGCCTATTATTATACCTATAATAGGGGTAATATTATACGCATTTTCTACTGGTTTCTGGCCTCTGATGCCTCTTCTATTAGCTGATGCTGTCCCCACAGAGCTAAGAGGATTCCTATCAGGATTCGCATATAATATAGGAGGCATGGTAGGCGGAATAGGTAATATAATTCTGGGGTTTATAGGTGAGTACTTTGGTGTCGAAGGATTAGCGAAGGGAATTGATATAATGGGTTTGTTCTCTATAGCAGTAGTCTTCGTGAGTATAATAACGTGGCCTAAGAGCAAGGGTCATGTAATATTGATAGAATAGGCGTAAAAGAAATAGGATAAAAAGGTAATTAATTCGTTATTTTTTCTTTAATTTTTCTACTATATCTTCAGCTTTTTTAATGTAAGTATCTAAAGCACTCTTTATGTCCTTTATGCTCATCTTACCTTGGTTTTCCTTTAACTTATCGAGCTTACTTAGTAACTCTTTGAACTCCTTCTCTAGTTCATCTACTTTTCTCCCTTCCTTCTTAGCTTTTGCGATTTCTGAAGCTATATTATCATGAATTTAGGAAGTGACCTTTGTGATATCTTTTATCAACTCCTCCTTTTCTTTATATATTTTCGCTTTTACTTCATTTAATAGTTTAGATAGGTCTTCTATCATCTTTGATCAATTCTAAGAGTAGCATAAAAAGTTTAAGGATAAGGAACTATTTAAGGGTAAAGAAAAAGGGGAGTAATATCGTTATTTTCATACTTGGAATAGTACTCTACATCATTATACCGCTTCAAATTTACAAGTTTCTCTGATGTCTTGGATTATTATTATTGTTTTATTTGCCTTTTTATTTGCCTTCTCTCTTATAAATCTTGTTCGTTAAGGTAATACTATATGAACATTAGGGACTACCTAAAGTCAAGGAGAATAAGAAAATTAATTAGTAAAGCATATTTAAGTTATCCCTCAAGCTTTGACACAAAAAAGCCCTCTGTGCCGTGAATATAAGGTATGAAGCGTTTGGAAAAGACTACTTTATGGCTAACGTTCTTAATAACTTCTTCTCCCTCCTCTGGGAATATGGAACATGTAGAGTATACTACAGTATTTGATAAAAATAGGGCTTTATCCAGGAGCCGCATCTGCAACTTTGACAACTCTAAAACCTTACGCTCCGTTAACCTAAGGAGTACCGTTGGCTCGTTTGAAATCATACCTGAAGAGCTACACGGGGCGTCTAGTAAAACTTTGTCGAATTTTTTAGAGAAAGTTAAATGGGTGGCATCACCGTGTATGATATTAACTCTGTCCAAATTTACTCCGACGTTTTTCATGAAGTTGACCTCCCTTATTAATCTCTTATACTCTACCTCACTAAGAGTAAGTTTAGCTCCGTTTTCAGTGAGCACCATAATTAGTGTTGCTTTTACACCTGGTGCTGAGGTCATATCGTATATACTCTCACCTTTTTTAGGGGAAAGTGTCGCAACCACGCTTACACTCGCTTTATCCTGAATTACAACTTTGTATTCTCTGAACTCTTCCGTTTTAGAGAGATTACCATTTATTAATTTATACAAAAAAGGATAATCTTTATCTCTCTCCAATACTACACCTTTATTCTCTAAACTCTTAATCACTTTGTCTTCGTCGGCTTTGAGAGTGTTAACCCAAAACCACGTGGTTTTTCTTATCAACGACTTTTTTAGCTCTCCTATGTCGTAAAGTGTTGACAACCTTTTTTCCATCCAATCAGGGAAAACTATCGCTCCTTTTCCTTGCAAGAATTCCTTGACTTTTTTCCTCCTACTTCTCCCTTTCAAAGAAAGGTATCGGAGTACCAACAATTTTGCTTTTTCGTAAGCATCATTACTATCGATCTTATATCTCCCCATTTCACGAGCTTTTTTGAAGGCTACAGGTAACGGATCTCCTTTCTCGACGTAATAAAGAAATCTACTGAGTAGAAGTTCCAGTGACATAAGACTGTATCTGGCATAAAAATTTAAATGTGTAATGAGATATTTCTCTTATGAAGATCGAGACAGTTGAAAAATTATACTTTGAAAATGTTTACTCGATAGAAAATGCGGAAAATATTGATGAACTCTTACGCAGGGTTTCACGTTCACTCTATTTACTGTTAAAATTAGTATACCTGCGTCATGGAGATCTATCGAGGACTACGGGTAGGGAGATAATGAGGTTTCTATACTTAGAGGAGAGCGGTGAAAAGAAACTTGAGAGGCTCGGTAAAATAGTTAGTTTATTAAGGGAAGAAGCGATAACGACTAAGTTTCCTTATATTGACTTTTACATGCAGAACTTCGTAAGCGAGATGGACAGATTGATGATTAAGAAGGGATATAACTTCTTCTTAACTTCTAACGGTGAATCCAAGACTTCTTAGGAGCCAATCATCTAAGGAAAAATCGTAATATTTTCCTTCAAATGGAACTACTTTAGCGTTAAACATATCGCCTAGTTGTTCACAAACCTCAACTGCACTCTTCCTTTTCCCTCCTACATTGACGACTCCCTTAATCCCTCTCTTTATCAAGCTGGAGACTATCTCTGAAGCCTCCTCAACTGTTATCGGTGATACGTAAAAGTTAGAATTACATTTTATTACTCTCCTTCCTCTCAAGATACCCTTAACAAAAGGGTGAAGTATTCCTCTATAAGTTGTGGAATATAATGCCCCAAATCTCACCACTAAGTAATTACCGAGAGCCATAATTCCAGATTCTCCTGCAAGCTTGCTAAGCCCGTAATAGTTGAGTGGGTTGGGTGTGGAAGTCTCGGTGTAATAACCTTTCTTGCCATCAAATACCATGAAAGTCGAGAGAAAAACGTTAGTGGAGTTGACTTTGTGAGCGCTCCTAGCCACGTTAATGGAATACCATGTGTTAATATTCCACGCAACCGAGGGGTTTCTATTAGCCTCATCGTAAGGCACCTCAAATGTGTGGATTACAACGTTAGGCCTTTCCTTTATTACCCTCTGTGGTGAGTCGATGATAATCACTTGCTTGAGATACTTGGCAATGCTTCTAGCAAGTTCACCTTCATCAGTTACTCCGACTAACAAAGTAAATAGTTAATAACCTTGTGTCCTTAAAAATTTGTGAATGGATATAATTAAAGAGTTTTCAAAGCTTGAAGGGATAGGAGAAGCTGAAGAGAGAATGCTTAGAGTATTATGGGAAAATAAGATAACTAGGCTGAACCCGTTAGAACTGAAGCCCATTGAAACCGTAGAAGGAGATACGCTAAAACTACTGGTTTTCAGGAACGGTATTGTGGCCGTAATTCACAAACCTACAGGTCTTTTCATTCTAATCTACAATGTAAATTCTTTAGAGCTAGAAACACTCAGATACATTGTAACTAAAGAAAAGGAACAAGATCATCAATTTATCTCACTAGTTTACGAATATTTGAATGTTAAAGAAAAAGGACGTTTGGGTAAGATCTGAATGTATTCAAGGTTCTGCTTCAAAGAACAACTGTTCTTCAAGCTCGGTACACGACTGTTTGTCTCCTTTAAGGCAGTTTTTTGCTAAGTAAAGGTAAAATATTGCGTCCTTTATCTTGTCAATGTCTTCTACTTCTTCCAATTTTCTTATTACTAAATCCAGAGCTTTCATGATATTATTGTCCTTATACCTTCTCGGTAAAACTATACTTCCGTTCTCTATTATTTTACTGTCATATGTCACAAATCGATAATACGTCTTTCCGTTTATTACAGCCCTCATTGCATAGAGGTTTTTGAAAACCTTAACGAGTATTATAGAGTTTCTTCCTCTTATAAGCATTAGTCTTTTATCGAGCATTATCGCTGAAAATCCTTTAGGTACATTAACTACTTCTCCGTTATCGTTCACTATGTCCCTTAGCTTGTATTCCATTGAGAGTAGATCAATAGGCGGTAATATATAGTTTTTCCCGATAAGTTATAAATAACTATATAGGC
>NZ_JBBHKU010000016.1:0-6283 GCF_037389295.1 Stygiolobus sp. RP850M
CTTCACAGCTAGCCTCGTGGATGGGGTTTTATCCCCATGTTTTCTATGAGCTTATGTTGTTTTTCTCCTTACTTGTTTATTTCCTTTTCTCTTGTAATACTTGGTTTTATTCGTTCTCTTGTTTTGCGTGGATTGCCCGTAGGAGTTTCCTCTTTCAGAGCTCCCGAGTCCTTTCACTGGTTTCCCGTACCACGTCTTGGTTGTCCAGTCAATCGAGAGGTCTACCTCCTTTACCCCCTTCAGTACTTCTAAGGATATTTTCCTAGCATTTTCCAATAGTTTTTCAATTACTTCCATTCCTTGTTTCTCTATGTAATTTCTCACGGTCTGTGGGGATACGTCATACGCTCCGGACTTGTTCTCTACTGAATCGTTCCACAAACAAGCAGAGATGAGGGTTTTTGCTACCTCTTCTCCTTTCCCTTAAAGCATGGAAAGTAATTTATATCCTAATTGTTGAATGTTTGGTGAGGGAGACCGGGTGTTACCCTCTTTCCTTGTCACGTAGTAATATTATGTCTCCCTCACCTTAAACCCTTTCTTCAATTCTTTACACTCTTATAAATTTCTTTATCTTTCACGGATTAGATATTATCCTATCAGAAATATTTTTTCTAATATGATTTTGGGTCTACCGGAGCCGGGAAGGAGCGTCGTCACTAAGAGAAAGTTTCATAAAGAGATATTTAAACTTTCATCATCCCAGCCCATTCTCGAGGCTTTCAATCTATTGTAAAGGCAAATTCATTTAAAATGGCGACACTAGGATTTAATTATTTATTAACCTTTATTAGAATTGACTCTAAATTTTAATTATGACTGAGTTTCGTTACGCTTCCGCCTCGCTTATTACTAATTCTAGTAAGGATGCGATTTTGAAGGTACTGTCTAATGATAAAGTAAACCTAAAATTGCCTTTAATTTCTGTAAGTGAGTCGTTGTATCCTAATGTCCCGGTTCCTTCTTCCCTTCTTACTACCATAACTTATGATGACTTGCAATTACTGTTATATGAGGTTTCCTTTACGGAAAAGAAGAAAATTATTTTGCAGGCAGCATTAGGTAAAACTACTGATGAGAAAGTTGAGGACGCTATTTTGAAGTTATCTGAGCTAGGAAAATTGTTAAATATAGACTATTTAATTGAGGTTATGTTAATTTACGTCTTGGACGTAGAATTACGCGGATTGTCTAAATATAAAAGGGCAGGCTACGTGTTATTAGACTATAGTAACGAAGGCGACTTAAGAGAGTCAGAATACTTATCGTCAATAAATGTTTTGCCTTATGTTCTCGACTCGAGGAAATCCTTAGTCGAAATAATTTATAGGAATAGGCAAGTAAGCGTAGATGTAATTAAAAGTCTAATAAATGAGATAGAGAAGATAGTAAGAGGTGATGAAAAATTAGCTTAAGCTTGACTAGAGAAAAGTTGCGCGAGATAGAGTCTTTAAGATCTACAACTGAAATACTAAATAATATATTATTAATGGCTACTACATATTTACAATCTTCATATCCTATCAGTAGTGTATATGCTCCACCTTTCAGAGTGTTGCGTATAGATTATGATAATGAAGGGAATCCAATATATTTTACCACATTCGACGACTGGTTGAAATACGTGAGGGACTCCGACTTAGAGGAGATAGTTTTACCTGACGTTAAGTCATTAGACTTGGAAGAAGTGATGAAAGATCTTGGTTGGGAATATAAAATAGAAATAAAGCAAAACCTGACTCCTGTAGACCGAGAGACAAAGATCCTTTATTTAAGCGACTGTAGATTGGTAAAGAGAGTAGAGTACGTTGTTCTTTCATTGACTCTGATTAACGGCTTAGGTGAAGAAATTATTCCAGTATGCGGAGAGTTCACAATGGATAAATACAAGGAGCACCTCTTACAACAACTGTATTGGCTTTCTAAGTAGTGGTGAAATTGAAAGTACTCGTTGATACTAATATAATTATAGAAAAGAGAAATAAGCTATTTAACTTACTTGGGAGCTATGATCCAATATATTCGGATCTCGTTCTAGCAGAAGTTATGGAGGTAATTAGGAAAAATGTACTTGAATTTCTGAAGAAAAATAAACGGGAAGTTGCAAATAAATATTTTGCGTTCGGTCGAGAATTTTTGAAGATATTATATCAGCAAAACGTTCAATTGGAATATCCGAACATAAAGGATTTTGTTGAGGCATTTGAAGTAATGAAAGATAAAGACGTTGATGCAGTTGATGCGATCCTTGCTGTAATAGCTAAAAGGCAAGGAGTTAATGTTCTATCTAACGATAAGGATTGGGATAGGCTAAAGGATTACGCGAAGCGCGTAAACGTTTAATAACGTCTGTGGGGATACGTCATACGCTCTGGACTTGTTCTTTACTGAATCGTAAACACGCGGAGATGAGAGTTTTTGCTACCTCTTCTCCTTTCCCTTAAAGCATGGAAAGTAATTTATATCCTACAGCAGTTATGGGAATCTTAGGGAGGTAATACTAAGAAGTCGGTATTAGCGAGAAGTTTTTAATTTTAGACGTCTTCATACTGAAAAGATGTCAAACGGAAAAGGACAAATCGAGTTAGCTAAGGAGAAGTTGGTCAAGGCAGTGAACCAAGTCCTGGGCATAGTGAGAAGGAACGGGAGGAGCAGGAGGGTAGGACTAGCACTGGTCCTCATGACCCTGCTAGGTGGTAGGGCCAGCGTGAAGAATGCTGCTGAGACGTTCGGGTTGGACTACGCAAACCTGCTGGAGGCGTTGGGGGAACTCGAAGACGCGTGGAAGGACTACTTGAAGGTCCTGTCGGGGCTGGTGAAGGGTGAGGTGGCTGTAATCATAGACGACACCGTGGACCACAAGGAGTACTCCAGAGGAAAGGACGTGAGCCCTCACGGGAACTACTGGATCTACTGCCACGCCCACAAGAGGTTCGAAAGGGGTATACAACTCCTCACGGTCGCCATAGTAGACCTCTCCACGGGCAGGGCGTTCATGGTGGGAGCCTTCCCCTACGCCGTGAGGAAGATGTTGGATTTGGGGATGGTCAACGAGTTCAAGACCAAGATCGACTTGGCCAAGGAGATGTTGGACGTGCTCAAGGGGTACTTCCGCGTGTCCAAGGTAGTCTTCGACTCGTGGTACTGGTCGGAGAAGCTCGTGAAGGACAACGTGGTGTCTGAGCTCAAGTCCAACCAAGCTCAGGGTCGAGTCGGCCCGGGGGACCCTCGAGGAGGTGGAGGGACACCTCCGAGTGGGGGACCTACCCCCCGGAGTCTACTACGCCGACTTGACCTTGGGAGGCCGAGTGATTACGGTAAAATTGCTAGTCCGGGAATATAAAGGTGACTCCGGGACACACGTCAGGTATCTCTACACGACCGATCTCTCGCTCAGCGAGGAGGAGATGGAGGAGGCATGGAGGATGAGGTGGGAGATTGAGGAGCTCCACAAGGACGTCAAGGCCTTGGGACTGGAGGACTCCTCGTTTTGGAGGAGAGAGAGGCTTCAGGGTTACCTCACGATCTTCACCATCATGGTCAACGTCGTCAGGGAGCTGATAGGGGAGCTGAACCTGAGGAGCGTGGAGGCGTTCCTCAGGTTCGTTGAACGTTATTTAGGCGGATCATCGGGGCTGATGAAAATCTTTAAGTTACGTTAAAGTCCCATAACTGCTGTATCCTATTTGTTGAATGTTTGGCGAGGGAGACCAAGTGTTACCCTCTTTCCTTGTCACGTAGTAATACTCTGTCTCCCTCACCTTAAACCCTTTCTTCAATTCTTTACACTCTTATAAATTTCTTTATCTTTCACGGATTAGATATTATCCTATCAGAAATATTTTTTCTAATATGATTTTGGGTCTACCGGGAAGGGCGAGGCTTTCCGCCCCCTTAACCCCTTTTTGGAAAGACCAATAAGTAATTTAAATCGTGGAAATACACGTAATATATGGGACTAATTTACGTTGACGGCATAGTAAAGAACGAGAAAGGAGATAGTGAGAAGGTTAGGTTCTTGATAGATTCCGGTG
Source organism: Stygiolobus sp. RP850M (assembly GCF_037389295.1). Classification (NCBI taxonomy): domain Archaea; kingdom Thermoproteati; phylum Thermoproteota; class Thermoprotei; order Sulfolobales; family Sulfolobaceae; genus Stygiolobus; species Stygiolobus sp. RP850M. The sequence goes on from NZ_JBBHKU010000016.1 coordinate 4,035, forward strand.
CTTATTACACTGTGCTAAAAAAGGAAATTTGGGAAAAGTTAGAATTAAAGGAGATTTCAAGGGTGTCATTAATTTTAGCGGACGGTACGACTATAGAGAGGGGAGTGTCAGAAGCGATTATTGAACTTCCGCCTTATGGAGAAAGGCATTCCCCCGTTATTTTAGGAGAGAGCGAGGATGAAAATTTACTAGGAGTTGTTACTCTAGAAATTTTTGGCCTTGTCTTGGATCCCTTGAAGAGGGAAATTAGACAAGGTAGGATTATAATGAAATAAAGACGACAGAATGAGGTTGTGCTAGCCCTCTTCTCTATCTAATAATCCCTCAAGAGAGTGTCCAGAATGCAAATAATTCAATAAATATAATGTGATAGGAAAACAATATTATAACTAGTTGAGAATATAAGTCAATTATATCTTTCAATATGAGGGAAGATTAATATTTTATTGTAATATAAAATAACTTATAGTTGAGAAAATGAATTTCAAACATACCCCATATTATGCTGGTTGACCTTAGCAATTCTGACTACTTTTCCTACATCGTTAAATTTTATCCTACCGTTTGTTGAAGTAAATTGAAAGTTCTCTAATGCTTCTTTATTAATTTATTCATCATCTGGTAGGATGACAATTACTATCACCTCCTTGCCGTATAATTTCTCACCTTTCTATCTTATCTTCGCAGGTATTGTTATCCCGTACCTCATTTATCCGTAACTGATGACCGTTAACCTGAAAACAATTTGCTCCATACGTGGTTTTTAGTTATAAAATGCTAACATTGGAATGGAAGGCACCACTATGAAGTCTATGTGAGGTGGAGTAAGGTGCTCAATGAAACTCCACATGTCGTGGCCTGCTCCTTAACTTAGGTATTACCGTTCTCCTTAAATTAATATTACCTCCTTCATACCTTCAAATATTTTATCTCCTGACACGATTTTTGCACTATACTTTCTAGCTAATGCTAAAAGTATACTATCCGTCAATGCTGGTTTATTTTTGCGCTCTTTTTTAGACTTTTCCAGTAATTCCAGATAGGCTTTTCCTCCTTCTATGCTTATATCTGCATCTAAGCAAGCAACTATACTATTTTCCTCTATAAATTTAAGTCGATTCTTGACCTCCTTTTCATTAGCCCCTTCCCTAATGTACTTTCTTCCGATTTCAGCCAATACTAAATCGGGAGTTATGACCTCGTCGGCAGAAGATACGATTTCTACAACCTTTTTACCTTTTTCACTTCCCAAGAATAATTCTATCCACGCATAGCTATCCATTACGATCTTCAATCCTATCATCTCTAGTAAATGGAGTTATTTTTCCTTTATCTATACCAAATACTGTTTTTAATTTTTCCTCTCTATACATTTTTATTAAGTATTGAATGGTATCATCTATTGATGAGAAATTATTTTCCTCCTTAAGCTTCTTCAAAATTTTAAGTGTAGACTCACTCACTTTTATGGTTACTTTTTGTTGCATAGTATACTTTCTACTTTCTACCTTAAATTCTTATTTACTTTAGGATATACAAGTTTTAAGAAACTCAATATCATTATTCACTCAACGTCTGAGTGTGGACAACAATTTCATTCAATGGAAATATTTACATTTATTATTACCCCCTTATCTAACAAGTAGTTTGGGGTGTAAAGGTTAGGAAGAATGTTGATAACCACCTAGTTATTGTGATTGTCAGTATTCCAAGGGAAGTGGAAGTCCATTGATGCAAGTGTTTTAAGCCCTTGTTCTGCGTAATCCCTCTCGTTGAACTTCTCGTGTTCTACGTTTGACCATGAGAAGGCGTTGTGTGCAGTTGCCCCATCGTGCAAGTAACTTATCCACCCTCACTTTCTCCTTACTACTTCCTCAGCCCTCTTCATACTTGCCAGAACTACCAAGACATTTACCCCGCTCCTAACACTAGTAAGAAGAAAGGTACCCTTAGTTTTAACATCCCTAACAATCCACACGTAATAGTACTGACCATTAATTAGCCTCACCTTAGTCTCATCAATAGCGTAAACAATACTCAATGGTACAGCATACCTCACATAACTCACCTCCTATGATAGTAAAACAGAGTAGAATGGGGTAAAACTGCTCTCCAAGAGGCGTTCATTAATATAGTCTTTTTCATAATAGTTGCAACAGGCTTTTAACTTCCCTCAATACAAAATATAGAAAAACATCGAGAAAAGCTTGTATTATTGTGAGATAAAACTTGATAAAACTTGTTAACAG
>NZ_JBBHKU010000017.1:0-3092 GCF_037389295.1 Stygiolobus sp. RP850M
AAAGGACTAGATGTCACGGATGATAGTCCCCCTTCAGATGAAGGAATTCTGGCGCCGTCTACTATACACCAAAAGTAGTCCCGAACCAATGAGGAGAACGATTAGGGGAAACTTCGTCCTTCCAGGATGGGGGAGACGTTAGTCTTTATACCCTAATCTGCAAAATAATATGTGGCCAACTCTTGATATTCATGTTTATTTGCCGTTGTCAGCAGCTTCCGATAAACCGTGAATTTTATGTCATTTGATATCATTTAACATTGCTAACTATTCCTTAATGAAAATTTACAAGCTTTTTCAGTTAATGTTGACATGTAGAAGAGAGCCCTACGATGAACCCGAGGGGCAATGTGAGGGGGAGGATGGGTTCAATGAAGCTCCCTAAGTCGTGGCCGGGAGTTCACACTCCCTAACCTAGGCGTGGGGAGCCGGACAAGGGGAATGAGGACGAGAGGTTGAATACAAATTCATGAAACCTCAATGAAAGTCCGACTCCTCTCTAGGTATACTCTATTTTTATCTTGGGTTTTTCCTCGCTGAGAATCTTCTTTATCGCCTCGTCCCCTACTATATTTCCGCACTCTGCACTAACTATTTTGCCTTTCCGTAACGTAACTTTGCACTCATCAACAGTTATCATTATTTCTCCGTCATAATCCTTACTTGCTTCTATCTGGTATTCCAAAATTTGCCTCATGTTCAAACCTTCACTCCTTCCCTTATACTTGTCCTCTAAATTCTCCGCGAACTTTCTCAAAAAAACTTCCATCGGAGTTCCCGCAAGCCTCTCTAGAGGTCCTGAGTACTCACCCTTTACAGATATATCTACGTCTCCGTTCCTTCTTGGAAATACCTCTACGGTGAAACGAAAGTAAGCCTTGGGAAACTTCATTACTCCCTCATGTACTACTTTATTAAGTCCTATTTTCCTCCTCATATGAAACTTAAATGACATGAAGACACGGAACTTAGCAATGTAAGTGTCTTCATTCTCCATCTCTATGTCCTTTAGAAACATCCACCATTCCTTCAAGTTCCTCAAGTCATAAACATCCTGAAGTATTAGCTTCGCATCAGTGTGGATCGTAAGCATTATCTGTCTTTCGATCATTATTAATTATATTTACGTTAATTGTATTTAAAATTTTCCCTGATTTAAGATACATAAAAAAGTTATGTCTCAATAAAAAATTAAAGGAAAAATGAAAAAACTTAACGTTAAGCTATCTTAGTTTCCTCAATTAAAATCGTGTTATTTGTCTCTTTAAGAGGTACTATAGCTAAAGCTGAGATTGAACCCCAAAACTACCAGAAATGTTACTATAGAACATTACGGTAATCATATAGTATATGTACTAAATCCTGTATAAATTTCTCCTCCCTAACAATATGAATTCTACGTAAAAAGAAGTATCTTTTCTCTCAGCTTATATTCTTCCTAACTTTATGTCAGCTCTCGAAACATAGACCTTAAGCGTTTCCTATTTTATACTTTCTTGCGGTAGATAATCTTAACGTAGTGTATAAAGAATAATCTATTAGTAGCCATCATGATAATCTGTTGTCGTTAGAGACGTTAACATTTATTAGTCTCCAACCTATCGTAAACCTCACAAATGGTCTTTCGTTTACAGAAACTGGGGGGTTAAGGGGGCGAAAAGCCTCGCCGAGGTGATGGATAGTCCCCTTATATTTTGATACCCCTTTGCCGAGATAATTTTAGTAATGTTGATGATGCTCCTTCCCAGCTCGATTGAGGGCTTAATGGGATTGTAGAAGTGGAAACTATTATCTCTCTTTCCTTGACGGGACTAAAAGTAATGGATGAAAGTCACTTCATTTCTTTAGTGGAGATAGTTCTCTGAGCCTCTTTACTGCCCACCAAATGAGGGATGTGATAGCGAATCGATGAGGAGAACGATGAGCCCCCTGAAAGGAAAACCTCGTCCTTCCAAGGCAGAGAAGTACTCAGCCTTTCTACCATAAATTATAGTTAAAATGAAATGTATGTGTATATCCAACAAGTTAATGCTTTAACTTTTTACCGGCTCAATTATCGCATGAAAAGGAAGTTATCCCTCCTTGAGGCTACTGCCATAGGTCTCGGTAATATAATCGGTGCTGGTATATTCGTTATGGCTGGTAGCACTATAAACCTTGCTGGCCCGGCTGCACTGTTCTCCTTTATAATTACGGGATTACTTGCCATGAGTATTGGTTTGAATAGTGCAGAACTCGCTTCAAAGTACCCCGATACTGAGGGAGGAGTTTACTCTTTTGCAAAACTAACCATGGGAGACACTGTGGGCTTCCTGGTGGGCTGGATGAGAATGATTTCATATTCCGTGTCTGGAGCGGCTACAGCGTTGGGATTTGCGAGCTACCTTCAGATACCCAAGCTTACATACGTAATTGCGGGAACTGTCATTATAGTTTTGGGTGGAATTTACTTAGCAGGATTGAAACTTGCTTCCAAGATAGAATCGATATTGGTCGTAATTAACATGGGCGGTTTAGTTCTATTTATCGCTTTCTCGTTATTATCGGGGAAGTTTGACATATCTCACTTTACGCCTTTGGTTCCTCATGGCTTAAACGGAATTCTAACCGCCTCTTCGTTGGCATTTTTCGCCTACTCTGGATTTAACACCATAGCAACTTTAACCCCTGACGTGGAAAACGGAGACAAAAACATCCCTAAGGCAATAGTACTGTCCTTAGTCATAACTTCGGTGCTTTATGTCCTTGTGGTGTTTTCCATGTTGTACTTACTGCCTTGGCAAGTTTACGGTACGCAAGGAAACCCGCTAACTTTCGCTTTACAAGAAGCTAAAGCCCCGTTGTTTGTGGTCTTAGCTGTTTCTACTACTGCTATGAGTGTGGACAACAATTTCATTCATTTGAAATATTTACATTTATTATCACCCCCTTATCTAACAAGTACGTTGGGGTGTAAAGGGTGTTATATATCAGGAAGAATGTTGATAACCACCTAGTTATTGTGAACTTGTTACTATTCCAAGGGAAGTGGAAGTCCATTGATGCAAGCCTATGTTTTAGGCTTCTGAACCCTTGTTCTGCGTAATTCCTCT
>NZ_JBBHKU010000018.1:0-26685 GCF_037389295.1 Stygiolobus sp. RP850M
CACCAAGATAAAAACCCCGTGCTCACCCTTAAATAGTATTACGCGAAAACAATTTCTTATAGAACGAGAAAAGATTGTTGAATAAAATTATATTAAATTAACAAAATTGTTGTCCACACTCCGAGGAGAATAATACTCTCCTCAGCTGGGGAAACATGGTCGACTTAGAAATTGAAGTGAAATCTTCGGCAAGAGGCGTGACAAGCTCCTATCATCGGACTGAACATTGTGACAAAATTCACGCACATAGGTGTGATAAAGAGGTAGGGGTAATAGGAATAGATGTATCAAAAGATAAATTAACTGCACTATGAATAGGCAGTTTAACGCTAGTGAGTAAAGCAGGTTTTATTGCAAAAGTAGTGTGGACTATGCTCAATTTTTAAGGAAAGGTTTTTATACCGAAAGCTCCCTGAATAAAAGCTTTTTATATCGACCTCTGAGATTGTTATTATGGAAATAGCGGTCTACTGCGGTAAAGTATATAGTTGGACAGACGAAATATGCAAACACAAAGTGCGTTTACCTGTCCTTAATTATAACTCAGTAATTGAGTGGATCAGTTCGCGTGGGGAAAGAGCTTTCCTAATTTTCGGTACTGATGTTATACCTTACACATTGTACGATTACCCGAACAGGCCGATAAACGAGACGGAAATTTTCAAATTTATGGAAAGAGGAGGTACGGTAATTTGGGTAGGAGATACTCCCTTTTATTACGTAGATAAAAACGGTGTAAAAGAAGAAATCTTTAGTAAAGGAAACCCGTTCCCGTTTGTGCCTAAAAACTTTGAGCGTAAGCCGATGTCTAAAAATAGTGAAAACACTATCGTGGGGGAAATTTTAGAATATAACCCTAAGGAATCTTGGAGACCGGTTGGAGCTAACCCGTCTTTGATACCAATAAGTATAACTGAAAAAGAAAGAGGTGGAGAAATGCTTTACTCAACGTGGATTTATAAATACGGAAAAGGTAGATTTGTAAGGGTTTACGACTCACCTTATGTTAACGTTGACTACGTGTTATCATTGCCGGGAAAATTAAGTAATCTGGGCATAGGTGTTAGAATAAGGAATTATAGAAGGCTTAGCGATTTTAAGATGATTTTACCTAATTTTAAAATCGGCGTAATCATGGGCAAGAACAACGTAGGAAAAACTAGCGTATTGGAGGCAATAGCAATGCTAGATACAAGTAACGTAAGTAAAATAAGGGCATTCAGAGGTAGGATATCTAATCAAATTGCTGAAACTGAACTATTTTTAAATAATGAATATTATAGGATACAGTTTTCCGATACATCCTCAACACGGATTGGTGACGCCAGAATACTTTTAATATATTCTAGTAATGCCAACCCTACAGTTACTTATGAGCCATCGATTTTACGCAAAGTTACCGAGCTGTTAAGTGAGTTTGACCCTAATATTTTCTATGTTTATTTATCTGCGGGTAATGAGCTCAGAGTATTATTTAACGATAAGACTGACGTTTCAATTAATGAGTTAGGTTACGGTTATAAAAGCTTGCTAAACTTCATATTGTCTTACGTCGTTTATCAGCCTAAGATTATCCTCATCGACGACTTAGAAGGATTTGCCTTACATCCAGAATTGCTTAAACAATTTTACGATTTCTTACTGAAATTGGACGTAGATCTGATATTAATAACCACGCAGAGCAGTGACGTTTATGCATACTTGGCAGAGAAGCGCTCTGACAATGTTAGGTTTATATTAATCAATGACGGTAAATACGAAGTCTTGTCTTCGGAAGAAGTCTTGGATAGGATGGATTATGAAGATTTAAGATATACAGCATTAAAAATATCTAATGAAGTTCACTGAAAAAGCTAAAATTGAGATAATTTTTGGAGATGGGCATTTAGACAGGCAAATAATTAAACATGCTATTGAGAAAAACAAAGATAAATATTGCCAAATCTCATTGTTCATTCCAGAAAGCGGTAGAAAAGGTAAGGGAAGGACTATTAACACTGGGATTGACGGAGTATTAAAGTTCATTAAAGAGGACGTTACAAGGTTTTCCTTAGGTTATATTATATTTGTTGATAAAGAACACTGCTCTTCTGATTGCGAGAACGACGTTAACAAATTAGCAAACAAGTATGGGATTTCCATTTCTGCTACGGAAAAAATCGCAGAAGATCTCGACATATATAAGCTGACTTGTAGTATAGGAAATAAGAAATTTTTCATGTATTTTATCTTTCTTGGCTTTTACTGCTGTATCGAAGATTTTATCCTTATAAAAATCTGTAAGAGTAATATAAGTAAGTTTACAGGAGAAGGGTGTTGTAAAAAATATAAGGAAATATTTAAGAGCGTACAAAAAGAAATGAAAGAATCTTGCACTGAAAAGACGTATGACGAGTTATTCAAAGCAATTGCTCGTGTCTTAGAAGAATTCACTACTATTAAAATGTAGCATATCTTACATTATTATAATTAAGGAAAAGGACATACTTTACTTACTTAGAGTATTTACATATGAGATTAGGACAAATACATCCTCTACAAAATTCTGAATGTTGAATATTCGAAGCTTAAGCATGATCTAAAAAATATTTATTACATTTACACCTCTAATATTTGTATGATAACAAAATATCCTGAGCATTTAACTCAAGAGTCGAGATTAGAGGTTGTAAAAAGTTATATATTGCACGAACCAGCATCATTAACTCGCGATAGAACCCCCGATATAATTAATATAGACGAGCTAGTCAAAAAGTGCTATGAGCGTAAGAAAGGAATAGAAGAGGACTGTTAGGAGATTTATGATTTATTTTATGGGTTGAGTTTAATGTTTAAGAGGAAGTTCATAGCAAAGGAGATAACTGCTGGATCTTGTACGTGGAAGGAAGATAGCGTTAAGTTAAAAGATCTTATAATCTGAACTAAAATAGAATGTTTTCCAGGGTATAAATACAAGGATATTGAAGAAATTGTGAAAAATGAAGAAATAAAAAGGAAAATTTGTGAAGAGGGAGAGAATTACGGTAAGAGAAGAGGCAAGCTAGCAGAGGATCCGATAATTGTGGTTAAAGAGGGAAATAAATACAGAATTTTAGACGGAAACGGAAGAGCGTTCTATAAACTTTCAAAAGAGAAGTGCGATATAAATAAAGAGATAAATGCATATATAGGCGAATGCAATGGAGTACGTAATATTTGTATCCCTTTTGGAATACCTCATTTTATTGAGGGATATTTAGGTTTACTAGTACATAGATTGGATTGAAGCACTCGTATAATAAAGAATAAATGCACTTAACTACAAATATCTATATATTGAGCGTTTACAATAAAAAGATTATAAAGATTATATGTTATTATGCTTTGTGGATTAGTTCAATAAATCTCATTAGAAGGATACAGTAAAAATATGTTTTCTATAGAAAATAATTTCTCTCCTAAATAATTTACTATATTTCTTCTTGACCTCAAAGCCCTTAGCCCCGACCAACAACAAGGTTAGCCATGTACATTGCATAAGCCAAACCAGCTTAGCATCCATAACTTGACCAGCAAAACTCGTATCCCTAACAGACTCACCAAATGCTTAACAGCAGAGAACAAGGACTCAACTAACCACCTTAACTAACCCTTCTCATCCCGCCAACGTTCTTCCTCAAGGTTTGCCCTGTAATTATAAATTTGAGCAATGATCAACACTGAAATTAATGAAAATATGCTTCTCAAGGCTATTGAAACCCCGAGTATTGTAATTATTGCTCCTCCGTAAGCGGGGTGTCTAACTAGCTTATAATGTCCTTTACCAACTACTCTATGGTACGAGTAAATGGTTACAATCGGCGAAAAATGCTTACCCAATGTAAACACTCCCCACAATCTAAAGGCTTCTCCTGCTATCATTAATATCTCTCCGACGTAAATAGATGGCAGGGGCAGTTCTCCCATCCCGGTGTAATAGGAATAATAACCGAAGAAGATTGAAAGAAATATTGCAAAAAACAACGATATAATGAATAGGAAAAAGGTAAAATATTCCCTCTCTTTGACTTTGGTCTTCTACTTTTTAATTCCGTAGGTTACTACTATGTCAGTTAAAAATACTGTGGAGTAGACAACGTAGAAGACCTCTTGTTTTGCGTAAGTTTAGAATATGAGAATCATAATTTAACATAAGACTACGGCGTAAAAAGATGATCGAAAGTTCGTGGAAACGAACTACATAAAATCATTATAAAGTCATTAGGTATACGCTTTACCTCCTCTTACGCTCAATCTCTCTTTTACCACTGAATAACACTATTTCACGTGTAAAATTCTACTTTAACGTACTTAATAGCAACGTCATGCTGCTTTTTATCTCCAGTTATTAATTTTTCTCCTTTATTTTCTGCAAGTGCAATGTAGAGCGAATCATAGATCGGTATTTTTTCCTTCAAAGAGATTTCCATTGCTCTCTGAAGGAAATCTACACTTTTATGAACAACTAATAACTGAGGTAAGAGTTCTTTAACTGCCTTTAAAGCAATTATGGAGTCTTCGTACTTCATCATGCCTAGTAGAACAGTCTTCTTCCATATAGCGTTAGAAACCTCAACTAGGGCTAGATCTAACGTTTCTCCTCCTCCTCACAATTCCTCTAACTTTTCCCAGCCAGGTTCCTTAGTAATTATCTTAACCAACATTGAAGCGTCAATTATTATCCCTATCTTCCCTCACCAATCTTACACCAACGGGCTCAGTCTCAGGCAAGGAGGAGATTACTTCGTGCAATTTCTTCATAGCTTCTTCTTTTTTCAATTCCTCTATTTTTTCTCTTATAAATTTCTCTATTTCCTCGTTCCATTTCACATTGTATTTTTCCATCTCCTCCCTTAATTCTCTGTCTATTCTTAAACTGTATACGACTTTCATAATATATCTTACGTATACGTAGAGATAAAAACCTTTCCACTGCATTTAATATTAAGCGTCAAAAATCTCTTTACTAGATAGTGTCTGTAGTTCAGAGTTGTCTTGCCTAAGCTTGTCTTAGGATATTCCTAATCTAAATAAGGCTAATGGAGGGCCAACTTTATCTAAATGAAAGCTAAACAATACCTATCACTATTCCTAACCCCTATTCCCCTTCCAGTGCTTATAATAAAGTCTGAGAGTCTTTCGTCCCTGAGGACTAAAAAGAGCTGGTTCCCCATACTATCGGAATTTCCATTCTCGTCCTCAAATTTACAGCCTAACAGCTCAAGGAAAGTTGAGGAAACTATCTTATTCACTAACCCCTCTAACTTCTTTTGGTCGCACTCCGCCACGATCGAAGACCACCCAACTCCTTTCAGCAGAAATTTCCCCTCCTTGACTTCAAAGGAAAAGTTCCTCATAATAGTACCTAGGTCAACTACTCCTTCTGTACTTCCTAGAGAGTTGGGCTTTTCTGAAGGGGAAAGCAGCTGCGTCACAAGTTAAGGTAATTGTAGAGCATTTGAATGAAGGTAATAAGTACTTTACTACTGTCCCTAAAATTAAGTGTTCTCGTAAAGACTACATTCGTCGTTTAACTGCGATGAGGGAGGCCGGATATCAATTGCTCTTTAAAGGCTATCGCGGAAAAAAACTCCATTGGTTAACGAGCAGTTGCAGTATAAAGAGTATTACGAGCTTTACAAGTTGTTAACGATACCTAGGCGTGGGGAGCCGGACAGGGGGGAATGAGGGCTAGAGGTTGAATACAAATCATGAAACCTCAATGAAAGTCCGACCCCTTCTGCACCTTCTATATCCATCTTAACTATTGAAAATTTTCCTAAGGACTCAACTGTTGTAGTCTCTACTTCAATTTTTTCTTCTCCCTCTTAGATGCTGTTCCTTGATAGTGTCGTCATTAACCTATTATCACACTCCTAGTGACTAAGGATATTGATTTTTAAAAGTAGCTGGCGAATTTAATGAACTGAAAGTCGCTCTAATTACTTAGTTTTTATTATACCGTTTTTTAGGTCTCAGTCCACAAAATACTTTAAAGAGGGAAAGGAAATATTTTCTAAATTTTCTATTCAGACTTCTTTTTCTATCCCAGTTTTACTGAATATTTTCTAGGTAAATAATTTCAATCCAGAGGTACTTTTGTGTGAATATCATCGTTATATCATTGTACTATTAATTTCTTTACAAATTCATGAATAGTATCGCACATCTTTGTTGCGTTTTCAGCATCAAATTTTGAATATAATTCTTCTGGCGGTGTTCCAGTTTCTTCATCTCCGTACATTGCTGGTTCTCTTTCACTTCTTAAAACTCTGGAATAATATGCAAACTCATCTATCTTCTCTTGGAACCATGCGGGGAATTTATTCCTCTCTTTCCTAAGGAGAGGCCCTACGTCGTGAAGTTTCGGAGGTTCTACGCCTATATGCCTAAGTGCCGCTTTAAGGAGGAGTTCTACTGCTTCTTGGCATTGCCTAACGGTATAAGGATAGTTTCCTTCATTTAATGCTTCCTTAGCATGCTTAATTCTTTCCTCTGCTTGTCTAATATACGATTTAGCTAAATCGTAATTATTCAAGCACGTCACCGAAGTCGATTATTTCTCCAAATTTGTAATCCCTCTTCCTCCAATACCAAGACTTTTTAGATAGCCAAACTCTCTCAAACCCCAATTCCTTCAGTCGCTTTCTAGTTTTTTCCAGAACCTTTCTAAAGAATCCATTTCTATCATAAAGAATTATTGCGTCCTCAGTCATGTCCATGTAAATAGGAGAAAACCTCATAGCCTCTTCGGGAGTTTTGAGAATAGGAGAGAAAGTCACGTAATATCCCTCGTCCATAAGCCTCATAATATCATCGTCAAGCTTTCTTTCAACCTTATCAAAGAGGATTACCCTTTCAGTTATAGTTTTAGGCAAATCTTTTATAACAAGTAGTAAATCTATATCGCTGTCCTTCCTATTATCCCCCCTTGCAATACTACCATAAAGTACTACGGAAATGAGCTTATCTTGAAACTCCTCCTGAAGAAGCTTAGTAAGCTTTTCTAATAAGCTCTTGTAAGGTTCCTGCACGAGATATAATAGTTACGGTGACAATAAAAACTATTCCCTTTTTGAGACTGTAACGCTTCTATGTAGCAACTCGTTATTTTTAATTACTTCTAAATATTGTTTTGACAGTGTGTCCAATAAATTTTTGTTTTTTGTATAAAATATTTGTAGGGCGGTGAGGATGTATTGTCGGGGAACCATGATTAGCAAGCTAGAATTGCTTATTATTACTCAAAGGCTATAAAGGCTGGGATCAACTTAGCTTTAAGAGGATTCCCTAAACGATGCTGTTAAGGAGTTATACAAGATCATTCCTTACGCGTTCTATGCCGAAACTGCTTATAAGCAGGCTTTAGCATTGGTCGAGAATAACGGTGATAAGGTTGAGATTAGAAAGAAGTGGATTGCTTGTAGGGGGAATAAGAGTGATAAGGGCAATAGGGGGATTAAGTTTCACGTTTTTGAAGACCACGTGTTAATTAAGGTTAAAGACCCTGGGGTAAGTGGGTTCACGGGAAGGCGTACTTCGGTAAAAAGTACTTACCATTACTTTCTGAGTCAGAGGAGTTATCTCGAAGGAAGGAGGAGGGTTATAGTGCTGTAATAAGTTTCAAGCATTATCCTATGATCCACCTCCAAATCCCACTCTGGTTGTACTTAAAGCACTTCTCTTCGCCGAAACCCAATGGTTACGGTTTGTTTGCTGGTTTTGATTTGAACAGTGATAGGTTGAACATTGTTATAATTAACAAGGATGGTTAAATTATTACTTTCAAAACTTGGTGGTATAGCGAGGTAGTTTCCCACGGTTTTCCTAAAGGGAAAGCTAGGGCTTTGCGTTTGAATGCTCTTTCGCAAGTTCTCATTTTCCTATCAAGGGTTGGTGTTGATTACGTTGCTTTTGAGGACTTGTCCCTGGTTAAGAAGAGGAAGTTCACTAGTAGTATGAGTAGTAATAGGAAGGTTTCGCGTTTTGCTAAGAAGCAATTATTAATCCACGGTGTTATTAAAGCGTTAAGGTTAGGTTTTAACGTTATTCTAGTTAATCCTAAGGGTACTATTAACTCAGAGGATCACGAAAGGGTGATGAGGGAAAAGGGTTTTGATAGGCATACAGCCTCAGCTTACTTAATAGCCTTAAGAAGATTAAAAGTAATTAAAAATAACGAGTAGTTACGTAAAAATGTTACAGACTAGTTTGTAACTAAATAATAATATTTTCAGTTAAAAATGTTATTTCAAATTAGGTAATAAATACAATTTAATTAGCATTAGTATAACAAATAATTTATACCCGTAAAGGGAGTGCACTTATTACATTAAAGATTTTAAGCGTAAAATAGAATACTCATCTATGAGTAATTCATTAGAGAGGTATGCTGAATTCCTTGAGGATTATGCGAAATACTTACTTAATAATAAACCTATTATCGATATTCCTTTATCTCCACAAGAACTAATTGATGAAGCTTCTAGGATTAGAGCTAAACTAAAAGTAAGGTCAGAAAAAGGCAAAATCGTAATAAATCTAAATGAAGGTGATACTATTTATTTTATAAAATTCTTGGGAGAGGTTGTGTTTTCCTTTGATAAGCTCTATAGACCATTAAAGATAGAAATAGAGATAAAAGAACGTATTGATGAGTCTATTTTTAACGAAAGTCAAAAGAAGTGCAAGTCAATAAAATATGACAACGGTTTTGTTGAAGTGCTTTTGGCAAAAGGTGATGTCGAACATTGGGCGCACATTGAGGGAGAGGTTGTGTTTTCCTTTGATAAGCTCTATAGACCATTAAAGATAGAAATAGAGATAAAAGATTTAATGGATAATGAGAAAGTATTAAAAAGTGCTGATCTTATCTGATCATGCTAAAAAACATTTGGAAGATATTAAGCGGTATTTAAGTAAATTTAATGATCCAATAGATCCCTTAAGTAATGAAGTATTAACATTTTTAGAAAGAGTAAAAGGAATTCCTCAAACTCCTAATTTACGCTTAGGCGAATCAGAAAGATGGAGAACAGTTCTTCACTTTAGATCTTGTGCGAAAATAAGATATGTAATAGCTAAAAGGAGCAGTGAGTTAATTTTAGTAACAGTACATCCAGATCCAGATACTCACAACTATATAGAAATACAATGTTAAAATAGAATTCTGACATAAATAATGTCACATACTATAATTTCTATTCTTCTTCAAATATCTTATTACTTTCTTATCTGCAATATAAACTAGAAATGTCTTTATCTTCATATACTTAATATACTTATACTTGATCGAAAATAACTTTTCCTTAACAAGAATCTTATCCGTTCTCTTATTTTCTATAGCCTTTTTCATAATAACTGCAAGTGGATTAAAGGTGAGTTATAACTCATGCTAACAAAAGAGAGTATAGGGAGTTTGCCAAAAAGTTGGGTTATGATACTATGAAAAAAGCAGGAGGATAGTTAAAATTTAATCATTCAACATAGACATAAATTTCGTTTTTATTCGAAATAAATATTAAAAAGTCTGTAATATCATGTTGGAAGGATTTCTATTCCTTAATAAAACTACACGTGATCTATAGTTATATATTTACGGTTTTAAATGAAATATTCTTTACATGATCAAATACAGCTGTAAAGATAAAAGTTACTGCAAGTATTAATATTACGTCTTCTAAAGGAATTGGAGTTACTATAATCCCTAATGTGGAGATTAATATTACAAATATTATATCTATTATACTACTAGTGAAAAGGAATTTGCCTGGCCTTGATGACCACATACTTCTCCTTTCCCTAACCATATATACTGTAAATTGTCCGCTGAATACTAACATATCGAATATAAAAGTATGTATCTCATTAACATTTAGTTTCAATATATCGTCCCCTAACCATAGCGTGAAAAATGACTCAATGATTACTAAAAACGCCAATATAAGAGAGGCTTTAACGATTTTTCCTGCATCTAATCTCTCTGGTTTCTAAGTTATAAGTATAAAAAATGGATTTTTATGTAAATACTAAATCGGAGGACATCACTATGAAGTCTATGTGAAGAGGAGGATGGCACAATGAAACTCCCCATGTAGTGGCTGGAAGTACATAATCCCTAATTTAGGCGTGGTGATGAGCTAAGTGAATAAATTAAAATTGTTAGTCATGATGAAAGTTTAATTCTCCTTACAAGTACCTCATATTTATTACTCTCTTCCCAGACTTTAAAAGGTTTATATTATCGAAATCTCTATCAAAACTTAACAAGAACTGTGTACTTAGTTTATCCATCGAAGAAAGTGTAGTACAGTCCGTAAAACTTAATTTCCTCTCGTATTTAACAAGGTAATTTACGGCATTAACAAACACTTCCCAATCTATTAGGAATATGTCTAATTCACCTTCTTTCACCTTTTCCAAGATCAGTTTAGCTACTTTAACGGCATAGTTTTTATTAACGTGATATATTAGGAAAGTTATAAGCTCGTCAAATATGTAATCGGTAATTACAGCCTCATACTCTTTTATTTTTTCAGACAATTTTAAGGCCTTTTCATGATTCACATCGTTATTGTTTAGATAAGCTACGAAGTATGATGTATCTAATAGAAGTTTATCCATAGACTACATCATCAATTTTTTCTGAGGAATCCTTATTCATTTCTGTGATTAGGTTGTTGAATGCAGCCATGTTTAACGTCTTCTTATTCTGCTTATTATTTTCATATAATTTGATAAGGAATTCTAATACCTCATTCAGGCTAATGTCTTCACCTTTTTCTGCCTTAAGTTCACCGGCAATCTTCATTAACTTCCTTTTTACATCATCTGAAACTTTAATTGTGGTGTAAGTCATAAGTATACTTTGTATACCTAGTATTAAACTTTTTCTCTTTAATACTCAGAGTGAGCAATAATTTCACTCATGAAACTTAGTTTAAATTTCCTAAATCCTCTTTCATCAAACATAAAAATATTTAATAAAAAATCATGTCTATTAATCTGCATTAATTGTGAATTCTTTTCACAATAAACGCCGTTTATATCATTATCATAAGTTTTTACTACAAGAAGTACTTAAAGTTTAAATGAGTGTGGACAATAATTTTGTTAATCTAAAATGAATTATTTGAATTGTTTGTGCTCTATTAATAGAACATTGATGATAATACCTTTTTAGGGTGAGCACGGGAATTACTTTAAGGAATGCTTGAATACTTAGTATTATTATCCCTTCTATACCACTAGTTAAAAAGAAGCCTAAAAATAATACTGTGGAAGTTGAAAATAATGAGATTATAATAGTATTTCTTGACCCGATACTGTCAGTTAAATAACCAGCTAAAATGTAGGATATTACTAATATGGGATAACCAAGAGAGTAAAAATATAATAACTAATAATGTTGATAAATGATAAAAATCATAAAGAGCTATTCCAGTATAAGTCCATATTGCTGTTAGGGAGGAAAATCTTATAACATTTATGGAAAAAATAATCTTATCTTTCATAAAAGTTCATCTAATGGATGATGTATAAATCTACCAAAAATTTTTCGCAAATACATAGTTGAGCGTGATCTTGAGTAGATATATTCTAGACATTAATCGATCTCTATTTATTTGTAGGTAGGAGGCGTATTACATCAATGTTTACCGATTTTAAGTACTCACCGCTACATTCCGTGAGCGTATTAAAAATCGATGAGAAAATTTTCAACTGATAGTAAATGTTTCTGATATTTCAATTTACCCAAGTTATGGAGGTCATTTGGCTCACCGTGTGTGATGGTTCCAACGGTGGTTTTATGTTGAATAGGATTCGCGAGACTTACTAAAACTCCTCATAAACGTCTATGAATTTCTTGTACCAGTTCCTATATTCACTTTTTGTTACTATATGGAATTCGAATGGATCTCCTATGTCTAATTCTCTCTCGATAATGACCTCAATGTTTACTTTATCCCATACGCTTTTAGCCCTATCAGTGATTATTAGCACGTCTACATCACTATCATCTCTATAATCCCCCCTTGCAACAGAGCCGAAAAGTATTACCCTACACTCGGGATCCACCTTTTTAACACAGACCTCTTTAATTAACTTCACGTAACGCCTAGCGTTATCAAGGAATTCTTTCCTCTTATCCCACTTCCTTTTAAGATATTCCCAGCTCATTAAATATCACCTCTACAACGTTTAACGCTTTTTCAACAGCCTCTTTATCGTAATTAGTAGGTAAATATCTTGAGGCAATATAAGCTTGTTTTAACAAATCTAAGGTAGAGATTTCTGAGTTTAAGACCTCTTTAAGCTTCTTGTTCTCCGTAAGCTCTATAATTCTCTTCAATAAGTCTACTATGTCATGCGTTTTTGGGAAAGAACCCGTTAATTTGGAAATGTAGTATTTTAGACCTAGCTGTAACGCCTGCTCTAATGAAAATAATGCCAAATTATATCTACCATCACGTAGTAGAAGCTTAGCGTAATTTAAGAAATCCAGTGCATTATTTTTTAAGAACTCCATAATTTATAAAACTGTATAGGACTTATAAATCATTATCCTATTTAGGATGTGGATAACAATTTTTTATAAATCATATGAAATTTGTTTTTAACTCGTCATTAGGTTCATGCAAGAAATCCTCTAAATCACAAGAGTTTTCTGAATTCGATACTTGTAACCCATTACTTCTCGTTTAAAACCCTCTTAGCCTCTTCCAACATTTCCTTAACTCTATTTAAATATGAGGTGATATCAGAAGTCGTTAACTTAGCTTCATGAAAGCCCCACACGTGGAGGAAATATGCACTACTCCACCCGTCCAATACCCAATTACCCAGCTTAGTTGATAAAGTACTTAAAGCATTACCGAGCGTATAAATATACCACCTACCCTCCTTAACGGCTCGCTGATACTCAGGTAAATTAAACTTCTCTGAAAGGGCCTTAACTACCTCTTCTGCCGCTTTATAAGCTTTTTCAGAAGCTTGAACTGCATCACCCTTATCTAAATACTTAAAGGCTTCAGCCATATACTTCTCAGCCAACTCAATTCTGAACTTTATGCTCTCTTTAAGGTAGACATGGGACAAAGCTGAAAGTATTAACTCCTCGACGTCAATGCCCTTTTCCTCAGCCCTCTTTATTAACTTCTCCATAAGTTAAAATCTCCCAAAAAGATTAAAAAACTACAGAAAGTCAAACTTACAGAGGAAGGGTTAATAAAGCGAAAAGTCTAAAAGTATAACCAGATCCATGCCTCTTGGTCACCTAGCCCTTATTTGGCAAACTACGGGCAACGTTATAGTTAACCAGAATTACGATGCTATTAATAATTCTCTCTAGATAATGAAGTGATGCCTTTCCTCTTCTTTCGAAAAGGTTTATAAAAACCCAGAGTTACTTGCCTTTATGCGTAAAACAATTATAGCGTTAATTGCTTTAACTCTTGTAATTTTAGCTTCTCTATTCTTTTTTTATATTAGGTATTAAGACGGAAAAGAGTATACAGAAGAGTTTAAGTACTACTACAACTGCGAAGGCTACGGAAACACAGCCCTTAGTAATTACTCGTAATGGAATAGAGGAGAAAGTGTCCTTGGGATTTGATGGAGAATACTATGTCTTCGTAAACTTTACTAACGTTGGTCAAAAACCAATTGTAATACATACTATCAGTCTGTTTTCACCTAATTCTACAATTACTGGATCCTCCCTCCCGGCAGTTCCATTCACAATAAAAATATTAGACTTAAACAACGGAAAAACTTACGCGTTGTTTCCTTCAGGGCTATGGTCGTTATTCGTTAAAGTCATAAACTTCACGTTTTTCCCTGGTGAGACGATTTGGTTTAAGTATATGATATATTACGTTTGCAACACGAACTTCTCTATATTTTCTCCCTTTGCATACTCACATTTAGTAGTATTACCGCTAGGAGAATATAAACTCTTAATTAATTCCTCTCTTACAAACACTACAATATGCTTACCTTTTAATGTTAGTATACCTTTAGGAGATTATGTTTTTGGCAAAAATAATACAATTTACGCAATATTACCACCTAACGTATCACAAGTTGAAATAAACGGAATCATTTCGAAAGTTGTTTTTCTAGGTAATTTCACCTATGAGGTGGTAAATTCGCAAGAGATATTGAATAACCTTGGATTGAATAGCACTGGAAATTCCACCGCGGTGGTACCAATGGAGATAAACGTATGGATTAACGGTAAGGAGTACAGCCTGTATGTTATAGGTATTTCGTATACTCCTAGACTTATTTAACCGATTAAGAAGTTATGCCTTTTCAACTCATAATTGTTTTATTAATCCGATAAAACACACAATATCCTTTGAAGGGTAAACCGGTGTAGCTATGGTATCACCTATATACAGTCGCCAGTTTCCGTAGACTTTTAATGAATCGTAGAGTTCCATGCTTAGATAACGCTACAAAATACTCTCTGAAAGAACGTAAAATGTTGGGAATGTAGATGAGTTAGGAAAGGGATACTGCTAAACCGGTGATTCCTAACCCTATCGACTGTTGCATCCCAAAAGGGATTGAAAGGTATAGTTAACGGCGTTAAAGTGGTGTAAGCTATTATGTGTAGCGTCCCACTTACTGTAAAGCTCGTAATTTTTGTAAGAAAATCGAAGATTCCGTAAGTAGTTTTTAGATGTTTTGTGGATTACTCATTAATTTCCATTAAAATTAAGCGTTAATTTAAAAGCAGTGTAATTTCTAGACAATAAACTACTCATGTTTTCGTATATATCCTTATCATCATTAGCTTTGATAAAGAGACCTGCAAAACATTTCGAGTAAAACTTATATTAGTGGGTTTCGTTTGGGGTAATTATGAAGAAGGAGTTTATACTAAAGATTGACGATAGAGGTAGAATAACGATACCTAAAGAAGTTAGAGAATTATTAAAAAGCAAGAGACTTAAGTTAAAAATAGAAGATGGAAAAATCATACTGGAGCCCGTGGTATTAGATGTTAACGAGTATTATGGTATATTTAAGAAGGATGTAGGAAATGAAGACATAGATAAGATATTGAATAAAGCACTAGCAGAGGTATTATTAAATGACAAACAAGGGAAAATATTTTGACGTAAATGTGTTTGTATATTACCTTACTGGGGATAAAACTTACGGCGAAAGAGCAAAAAATTGGTTAAGCATGGAAGACTATAAATATACTTCTGTTGTGACTCCATTCTTATTGACCGTCGTATTAGGTAAAATACTTGGTAGGCCATTAAAGGATTACGATTTTATCAAAACAATAAATGAAGCACTGGAGAGCCTAAGAATAGAATACTTAGAATTGCCAGAATGGAGTAAAATTGTGGATAACGTTAAAAGATATGATATAGATCTAGAAGATTCGATACATGTTACGACTGCGTTAGAAAACGGGCTCGAAATCATATCTGATGATAGCGAGTTAAAAAAGAAAGTAAAGGCTGAATTTTAGTTAATGAAAATTCTTAATCTATAAATTGGTTAACTGGCCTAGGTCTTCTGCAGTTCTCTAGAGCAAGAGGAGTACACGATCCAGAATTTCGCTGGGTTTTAGTCTAAGGATAAGTTAGCTCGTAAAAGAATTTTCGTTTGTTAAGAGAGTTAAGGGAAAACGAAATGTTACAAGGGTGATTTTACTTTACGGATTTATCTCTGGAACTAAGAGTGTGGACAACAATTTTGTTAATATAAAATGAATTATTTGAATTGTTTGTGCTTTATTAGGAGAACGTTGATGATAATACTTTTTTAGGGTGAGCACGGGAGGTATTACTTGGAGGTGAGCACATGGAAACTAGATGGAAGGTTCCCGTGCTCACCCAAATTATACTAATTTTAATGGAGTATATTAACCTTAGCCCTAGGTTTTACTCTAGGGAGACCGTAGCCTCTGCATTGGCTAACTACGTTTCTGGATTATCCTCTTGGAGGGTAGTTTTACCCCATTCCACTCTGCTTTACTATCATAGGAGGTTGAGTTATGTTAAGTACGCTGTGCCATTGAGTGGTGTTTACGCTATTGACGAGACTAAGGTGAGGCTAATTAATGGTCAGTACTATTACGTGTGGATTGTTAGGGATGTAAAAACCAAGGGAATACCCTTCTTCATGGTCACTAGTGTTAGGAGTGGAGTACATGTCTTGGTAGTTCTTGCGAACATGAGTAGGGCTGAGGAAATAGCAATGAGGGTGTTTAGGAGAAGGATTGATAAGGTAATTTACTTGCACGATGGGGCAACAGCATACAACGCCTTCACATGGTTAAACGTAGAACACGAGAAGGTAACGTTCAACGAGAGGGATTACGCAGAACAAGGGTTCAGAAGTTTAAAACATAGGCTCGCATCAATGGACTTCCACTTCCCTTGGAATAGTAACAAGTTCACAATAACTAGGTGGTTATCAACATTCTTCCTAATATACAACATCCTTTACACCCCAACGTACTTGTTAGATAAGGGGGTGATAATAAATGTAAATATTTCAAATGAATGAAATTGTTGTCCACACTGGGAACTAACGAAGATAATGATATAGAGTAATAAACGTGCTGAGAATTAATGAAAGGAAGAAAAGGCTAATCAAAGGCTTACATAATAGACACCGGTCACCCTACAGCCATGGGCTATGGCCAAATTAGTCTTTAGACACGTTCATCAGGTTTTCCCATTCTTTTTCCAATTCTTCATTCCAAAAATCATTAAAATATTTCTTAGCATTGTCAATGACAAACTGTACTACGTTTTTTATATCCTTCTCAACCTCTTCTTTATCTTTATAGTTAACTAAATTGGGGTCAAAACCGTTATATAAAAAAGAATGTAAAGATTGGGCTATTCTTACCACCAAACTTACGTTATAGCCTAATTTTTCAAGATCATATGAAACTCCTATAAGACCCGTTGTTGGGGCAGAATAACCTATTCTCTCATACCATTCTTTTTCCTTTTCAGGCTTGTTCTGAATTATTCTATCAAAATCCTTTACAATTAATGCACTTATAAATGACTTTAAGGAGATAAAAGCCTTAGACGATGCGTTAGTTAAAAGCCCTCTTTTCAACATTTCTAACGCCAACCTACTTTCGACTAAACTTTCCATAACTTTCATGTGGATATAAGATTTGGGATTTTCTTTGTAATCTAATACCTCGTACACAATATCATTATTCTGGTTCTCCTAATAATACGTTTTACTGACGATTTACGATCAGAGACTTTTAGTTATTTTTGCCTAGAAGCTCGAAATAATAAAAAACGATCTAAATGAAACTCAACTTTCATACTAATATATAATTTCTTTTAGACTTTGAGTATAGTCTATTGAAAGAGACTTCAGCAGGTGTGAATTAGGAGTCCTACATTCCCTTTCGTTTTCCGGGATAAGCCTTGAATAGATCTATTTGAGTGACCGTACCTTCTTCATGGCTAATTATTTCTACACCTTTAATCATAAAGAAGGAGGAAATTGATGAAGGAATGGAGAAATTAGATGAAAAAATATCTGGACGGAAAAATTCTTAGGTTAACCTTTTATTTTCTATATAAGCTTCTCTGCTTTCTGCGTATAGCTAACTAAAGCATTCCTTAAGTCTAAACTACTACCACAAGGAAGGCAGAGACGAGAAGTGGTCTATTTTAATCTCTTGATAATCATCCTTTTTGTCTTAATAAAAACTTCCATATGGGGATGAACTTTACTCCCCCTATCTCGTCTTCGTAGTCCCAAGTTATAACGACTTTTTCCCTCGCCTTTACCTTAATCAACCCCTCAATTTCCCTCTTAGGTATTTCGTCCCTCCCAGAAGCGTAAGTAACTTGAATAGCTTTATCCCCCGTCACAAAGTCTATTTCATAATTATCACCCTTCAAATAAAACAGCTTTACACCGTTCCTTACCAAATGAATTGCTACTAAGTTCTCCATTATCCTACCCGTTGAGTTATCCAACGCTAACGCAGATATGAAACCTGGGTCAACTACGTAAACCTTTTTTGGTGAAGTCATCCCCTCTCTGGGCTTTGTGGTAAACCTCTCCGACGTGAGTATCACGTAAGCGTTGATGAGACCGTTAAACCACTCCTCAACAGTGTTATTGCTCAACTTTAACGTTTTAGACAGCCTCGACAGCGAAATCTCATTAGAGTAGTACTTTATGACGTTTACCGCGAAAGCTTTGAACATTTCTACCCTCTTTATTTTCAACCTCTGGACGACGTCCTTGTAGACTATATCTGAGAAGATAGAAAAGATAAGGTCCTCAGAGATCTTTAACACTTCCGGAAACCCGCCCACTTTGATGTAGTTTTCTAATTCCCTCTTTATCAAACCCTCTGAGGGAGTCGTAAATACTCCTCCGATTTCCTCGATTTTGACACCCTTAAACCTCAAGTACTCAGAAAAAGAGAACGGTAATAATGTAAAGTCAGTATGCCTTCCTGTTAGGGCTGTTGACAGTTCGCCAGAAAGCATCTTGGAATTACTCCCGGTTACGATTACCTTTTTCCCATCCTCCCTTAACCTGTTCACGAATAGTTCCCACCCCTCGACGTTGTGTATTTCATCAAAGAGGAAGTAATTAACATCTCCGAAGAGTTCGTATATGGTTTTCTCCAGCTTGTGTAAGTCTTCGACCTTTATCCCTGCTAACCTATCGTCGTCAAAGTTAACGTAACCGAAGTCCTTGTTCCTCAAGAGCATTTCAGCCAGTGTAGATTTCCCGCTCCTCCTAACGCCAAGGATAGCTAAAATGTTCGGATGGTTGAGGTACTTTTTTAAATCCGGTACGTCCCTCTCTATTATTCTCTCCCTTTCAAATTTTCTTTCCAGCCTAACTTTTTGGTCTACTATGACTTGTTTTATCTCGCTCATCCCGTGTATATTCTCACCCTACTTTTATTAACTTATGCAGTATAGTGAATAAGCTTAAGGCTTTACTTATGCAGTATAGTGAACAAGAAAAATTGAATAAAAGCTGTACATATCGATTATAATACAAAAAGTGTTGAGGGTATCAGGATTCAATTTACCAATCTTACGTCGCACGTATGGAAGGAGGGCTTATATAGAGGTAGATGGGTTAAGACTTGGTAGCAGACCATTGCAGGATTAACGAAATGGGACAGTTAACATCATTGGCTATGAATTAATGACAATGTAAGGAGAGAGATAAAATTTATCTTCTGTTCTAAGGGGACTCTCACACTTCATTTCTCCTGAAAGAAGATTTGGAAAAGGTCACGGAAAATATCACCGAAGGAGTAATGATCCTCCCAGCCTCAGAATACTCCCTCAAATATAGAGAACCTACTCCATGACCATTCATTAAGGTACCGTGCGATAATAGTTGGTTTCGTAGTTGCGTCATTTGAGCACTCAGATTCTCATCAATTTTTTATAGGTTTTTAGAGTAATGGCTCTTATTTTAGTTAACGTGTAAACAGTGTTCAGATTGAAAACGAAACTCGATCCTATCTATTTATACAATTTGTACTTAATTGGCGAAATTATCACCAGTACTCCCTTATCGAATGAGAGAACTGGATATAGACAAAGCTTATATTTCACCTTTTCAAAATATTAATTATGAAAGCCCCGCTAATGTTGGGGATACATACTAAGAAAGGAGATAAGTTATTCCTCTACATACAGATTATCTTTTGGCTCGGGTACGTTTTGGTTGATGTCGGGATTTTCTTGAATAAAATACTCTTATTTGGTGTATTAGCTGCAGCTTTAATATCAATCTCAATTATCCTAGCTGTAAAGTCATACCCCTATCTACACTTCAGAATAACACCGGAACGAGTCGAAGTAGGTAGGTTAAAGATACCTTTAGACAGAGTAAGGGAGATAAGAGTATTGAGGATTAGTGACTCTACAGCGGATTTGAGTATAGTTTATGAAGGAGGAGAGAGGACTATTGAGGATGTGAAAAACTGGAAAGAAATCTTAGAGACTTTTAAAAGATATAAAGAGAGTGTGATCTGAAGTTCAGGAGGTAATTAAAATATTAACTACAACACGTTGACTTAGCTCAGAGGTACTCCCGATTAATAACGAAAGTTGGATTTTTTAACAAGCAAGGGAACGTCGAATAACTATTATGTTTGTCAACCTAGTTTATTTATCCGTCTATTGCCCTAAATGAGATTATCGAGGTCTCTCGTAGTAAGCTTAAGTGTTTATGCTGATATAAAACGACCGTGATGGTATTAAAGTGGTTAATCTAAATGAGATAAAGTCTCTGACCTTCTCCACTTTTCCTATGACGAGAAATCAGGAGTCCATCGATAAAGAAACCCTCACAGCTAGGATGGAAGTCAGTTCCTCTTAGTTTACAATCAATAATTCTAACCTTGTAGAAATAAAAGTGAATCTTGAGGAACTATATCACTAACAGAGCCATCACTGAACGTGTTTCTAAGGTCTCGAACACAGTCAAGAGAGAGGTGGAAAAGTATATTTAGTAGAAAAGTATACTTTATCTCGTGGTAACTACAATAAAAGTCAAAGACAAGACAAAGCTCGACCTTGAAAATTTAAGGGCTGAGATTTTGCTGAAGTCAAATACTAAGCTGACTTTGGAGGAACTGCAAGACTACCTTATATCCTTTGCAATTGATAATAAGGAGTCATTTTTTGAGTATGTGATGAAAAATTTCAAAAGGAAAAATTATGAGAAAATGAAGGAAGCTATAAAGGATTGGGGTATTGATACTAGTAATATTGACGTCGACAGTGTGATATATGATAATCCTTGACACGAGTTTCCTAATAGCTTTTTATAATAAGAGGGATTCCAGACATAGAGAGGCCCTGAAGATCTTCGACGAGATAGCCAACGATAAGCTAGTTATTTCAGATTATATCTTCGACGAGGTAGTCACGTTTTTAAGGGCTAAGGTGCCATGGATAGCTCAAGAGGTAGGTGAGAATATTTTAGAGAACTTGGACGTGATAAGAGTTAATGATGAGGACTTTAAAACAGCGTGGGAACTGTTTAACAAGTTTGATGAATTAAGTTTTACTGACTGTACCACTTTGTCCCTCTCGAAGAGGCTAAAAATTAAGAGGGTAGTGACCTTTGATCAATCGCTAACAAGAGCATTTGAAAAGATTAATAAGAAATAGCTGAGTTCGAGAAAAGGCACTTTAACTTAAGACGGCGATTCGATACTGCTTCTGAAAAGGCGTATAAGGTCGTTAAGGAAGTTATTAAAGCCTTATCAGAGAAGTTTGATTTGCCCCTCTTCAATTACTCCCGTCCTTAGCCATATATTTCCTAGCGAGGGTAAGTCTAAGCTTAATTCCCTCTTTAGGGTCTTTCCTTGACATCGCTGTAATTATTAAATCCTCAACATCAATCCCCATCTCTTCAGCTCTTTTTATCAACTCTTCCATCATATAAATTACGTAGTTAAGGTCTAAAATATACCTAACCGATTTGCACAACAAGAGTTTCACGATTCATTACGTCGGCTACAAAAACTTCTCACGATTATCGTTTAGGCTATGTCCCTCGGAGTTTCCGTGAACATTGACTCTTAAGCTTTTCTAGGTCAAATGGTTTTTAACTATTGTTAACTAGTATTTCTTATGGAGGAGTTGATAAGGAAGGCAGAAGATATGGGAATTAACGTTGAAGACGTGTTGATAAGCTTGATAAGTAAGAACGATCCTAAAGAGGAGATAAGGCTTAGGCTTGATCTTGCTAAGAAGTATATGAGGGAATGTGAGGAGTACTCAAATAAGGGTGACGCAATTCAGGCTTCTGAGAAGGCTTATAAAGTCGCGGAAGAGTTGATTAAAGCTTTAGCCGAGAAGTTCAACCTTGAGGAATACCAAAAGACCTTAAGGGAGGGTAGGTGGTATACTTATCTCCTTGTGTCGGCTTCTAGTAAGCTCTCCCAGAAATTGGGGGACTGGGTATTGTCGGGCTGGGATGCTGGTTACTCACTCCACGTATGGGGTTTTCGTGAGGCTAAGCTCACTGTAAGTGATATAATACCGAGAGTGGAAAAGGTTAGAAAAATGCTTGAAGAAAGCGAAAAAATACTTACCAACAATTAGTCTTTGACCTCCTAAGTCGAGCATACCTAAAGGATATATCTCCTTGAAGTACATGGGATTAAATCCTGATTTCTTCACGTATTGGTCAGATTAACGTGATTCGTGTCGGCTTAAGGCTAATTTTTCGTAACGTCATGAAAATGTACTCGGTAGGGTTGCTGAAATACTACGTCGAAATTTTACGTAGTTTCGTTGCTTAAACACCTAGTATTCACACATCATTATATGCCTGGATACAATTACTCTAGGTGAAACTGCATTAAGAGACCATGATCCCTAAGATTATCCGTGAGTACCTAAGTACCCATTAACTAGTGCTCATGTTTACGAAGTTGAAGGTAATAATAGTACATGATTGAAAGATGAGCCTAAAGGTGCTGTAAATACCTTAAATTTAGTAAACTTGTCTGAAAGTTAAAAAAAAGAAAATGAAATGGGATAGGATAAAGATCAACGGTTGTGTACTTTAAAATCAATATACCTAACCTATTAGCCTCCTTATTTTTATTATGGAGAGAGCAAAACACTCATATCATGATAAAAGTTAAGAGAGTTTACGATCCTTTAGAAAAGGATGATGGAATAAGGATTTTAGTAGACAGGTTGTGGCCTAGAGGTATCAGGAGAAGCCAAATAGACGTTTGGCTCAAGGACGTAGCCCCTAGTGATGAACTAAGGAGATGGTATAATCACGAACCTGATAAATGGGAGGAGTTTAAAAGGAGGTACTTTGAGGAACTCAGTAGAAATCCTAAGGTTGAAATACTCTTACAGTTAATTAAAAAGGGGAATAATGTAACCTTACTTTATGCCTCAAAATCTCCCTACAATAATGCGGTGGCGTTAAGAGAGTATTTAGAGAAGGTATTAAAGGTTTGAACTCCATTCTATAGGTCATGTATAGAACCCCCTTTGAAGTAACATTACTAGTAGAGGATCACCCTTGTGAAGTAATGAATGTAATATCATTAGCAGGACTTAAGGCGAGTGTGGAGAACGTTAAGTTAGGAGAACAGACTACGGATCATATAGTTAGTTTCGAAAAGGAGATAGGGAAGAATGAAGTCCTAAAATTAAAGTCAAATAGCGTTAAAGTGCTAAAACTCAGTGAAACTAAAGTATGGGTGAGAACTAGTGGATGTGCAGTATGCAGGATACTTTATACTTCTGATGTAGTTGTAGAAAAAATAAAAGTACTAAAAGAAAGGACTTTACTCTACACTTTACTTGTACCTGCTAGCTCATCATTTAAAGAATTTTTAACCAAATTATCGAAAGAAGGAGTAAAAGTAACAGTCTTGAACGTCTCGGAGATATCTAGCGCAGAACTAACTAAGAGGCAGATGGAAATTCTCCAATTAGCATACAAGCTAGGCTATTTTAATGACGAAAGGGGTATTACATTATCTCAGTTAGCGGATAAGTTGGGAATAAGTGCTCCGACTTTAGAGGAGATATTAAGGAGAGCTCTTAGAAAAGTTGTAAAGTATTATTTGGATAAACACTGATATAATTGAAAAATGATGACATTAACTAAAAAATCATCTATTACTATACGTACTTAACAACCCTTTCCTAACATGACTATGTAAATTACTTAGGTCTCTAGTACAAGAAATAATACTATAGACTTAACAAGTGACAGAATTACTATGGGAAGGAGGCAAAGAAGAAATCGTATCAAGGAAGTTGTGGGGAGTTTTATTGGCTAAGTATACGAGGAATTTTGAAGCCCTCTGAACATTATGTAAACCCCTGGGGGCTTTACTAAGGGGGGATTCGAGGGTCTACACGCGTTTTATGGCTAAAATCTTATGGTGTCTAGGAGTTGATTGAAATGCTATGTATAACTCCCGACTATTTAAGGTCTGGATAGCCTAAAACGTTAGGTGTGTTTTATTAAAATGCCCCCGTTATAAAGGATGTTGTATGGAAGTCATCACAGTTGTATCCGTGTGCGATTCGATATCTGGCGATGAACTCGTCCCATCAGTTATTAATGCTCTTCAGAAGAGGGTCTTAATTAGACCTCCTCATGCTTCGTGTTTGATATTAAATTTAGAACAGTTGGTAAAAGTCTACATACGTTCACGGATTATCACTACCGGTTTTCCTATTATCTACATCTTTCCAAGGTATGGGATTCTATTGTTTTATACTTACTTAAAGCAGGTGATTAAATGAAAATGAGAGTGAGAAATCACGCCTTATACTTCATAGGAATCTTGTCTTATGTAGTTTCGTTAATTCCATTCTTTGGAGTTAACGTAACCAGAGCTCTACTGTTGATCCCAGTAATAGCATATACTCTGCCTATACTTGAGCACTTACAACCTAAAATCATGACTTTAAAGATTGACTATAAGGATATACTGTTAATACTTTTAGCTATAATTCCCTACGTTTTTATTGAAATTAATAATGTAATAATGTATATAATTGTACCAATAGTGTTATTAATAGTAACATTGACTTTCTATTTTAATAAAAATACGTTGTGGGGAAACGTTCTTGGCACGACATTTGTAGTCTCATTGTCCCTAGTTTGGGCTTTATTTGAGGGCAACCAGTTTCTTATACCCGATATTTATTGGATATTATATATATTCACAGGGGCCCTATACGTAGAATATAAGATACCTTATCGGAGACTCGATAAATCTATAGTCCAAGTATCTTGGATATTATCGTTAGTAATACTTACTTTGATTAGCTTAAACACTCCCCTATTACTTGTGTCGTTGATAGAACCTTCAACGAGGTTTTTAAGACCCGGAGAAAAGTTAAAATCACCTAAAGAAATAACACTTCTCGTTAGGAAGGGTTCTAAAAGGGATGTGATCTTTGTGGTCTTATTAATATTATTGTCCTTGTTGTCACTTCTCCATTATTAATCAGTAAGCACGAATATTGTGATGCCATTCGAAGACGTAAAATAGGTACCTTTCTCCTCTTAAAACAGTTAAAGACAAAACAGATGATGCAGAGAACATGTGAGAATCTCCTCTCCGTAAAACAAAGGAATTCGTCCCAAGTTAATCCATAATAAATATTGACACGATAGAAATAAAAATACTTTCTCTTAATTTTTTTATAATGTTGAAACAATGACATAATTAAATCAAAGGAAAATTAAACATCGATCACTCGTATTATAGTTAAAACTAACAACAATAAGAATGATAG
Organism: Stygiolobus sp. RP850M; assembly: GCF_037389295.1. Lineage (NCBI taxonomy): Archaea > Thermoproteati > Thermoproteota > Thermoprotei > Sulfolobales > Sulfolobaceae > Stygiolobus > Stygiolobus sp. RP850M. The sequence goes on from NZ_JBBHKU010000018.1 coordinate 25,320, forward strand.
ATTAAAAGGAGAGGTGGTAACTGGTTGACGACAAGGAGTTTTACCCTTAAAGATTTTATAAGACTATATATTACTTTATATACTTTTCATCAAAGAATTTATAAGCTACGACAGCTAATATTTGTCGTGACAGTCATTAGCGTAGACTTAGGGGACACATTAGTCGCCTTCACGCCGAGGAGGTACGAACTTATATATGAAATCCTTAAGGACCACGGTTATACATTCTCGCTGAGGAAAGTCTATAGAGCTTATGTAAAAGTAATGGCTAAACACAATTTTCCCGACGAGAACGGAGTTAACCCCTTCGATGTAAGGGATTTCCTCTACGAACTGGGCATAAAGCCCACTGATGAAAAACTGATAATGGAAATTAATGGGATTAAGAGAGGAGACGAATATTTCCTCTTAGAGGACGCGGAGGATTTCTTAGAGTGGGCTAAGAGTAAGGGATACAAAATTGTTCTGGTGTCTAACGCTACGCCTAGGGCTAAAAAAGTAGTCGAAGAATTGGGTTTGAACAAGTACTTTACTCACACAATCTTTTCTTTTGAAGTGGGGTTAGTGAAACCAAACCCTAAGATATTCAGTATAGTTACTAGGAGAGTAGGAATCCCAATATACCATGTGGGTGATATAATGGAAATGGATTATGCGGGGGCTGAGAGGAGTGGACTCAGAGGGGTCTTGCTAAACAGATTTGGTTTTTACGATTTCGGGGTAAAGAGCTTAAAGGATTTAACAAAAGACTAAGGTAATTTCTCTACGTATGCACGTCAGATAAATGCCAATTAAACAAGCTTGCTCAGAAATTTTATATCTAACTATGTGCTATTTTAGAATTCCTTTTTCCGATTTATACTTTACTTCTCTGAGCTCAAAACCTTAATTCTCCTATATCTTCTTCTAGAATCATACGCTAGCTCTATCGATATTCTACGTTCAATAGTTATATACTTCTAGTCTTCTTTTAGACGCTTCTTTGAAATTCAACTATAAGATTGTAGAATTCATTATTTTTACCAATACTTGAAAAGCAGACTGGAAATTAAAAATTGAAATACTAATTGGTCTTCTTCTACAATGAAATCTATATCTTTCTCGGTTTCAGTGCTAACGTCTTTCATTCTCTAAAAACAGCTACCTCTTATACTTAGGATCGTCGTGAATTATTATATCCTTTAACTTATCAATGTTCTCTTTCATCATTCTTTCAATTTTCTCCTTAAGGTTGCTTTGTTGATCTCTTCAATTTATTTCATAAGCATGATATGATACACTGAGAATTTTTCAGTAATTAATATTTATTTCAACGTTATTTGCAAGCTCACACCCTAATACCCGGAGCTCTACCAACTAAAGAATT
>NZ_JBBHKU010000019.1:0-2691 GCF_037389295.1 Stygiolobus sp. RP850M
GCACACGGTGTATAGTCCTCCACACAGTCCTTGAAACCTTCTTAGACAGCTTATCATCAGCGTCTTGGAACATTGACTGCTTATTCAACTTCTCAACAGCAAACATAGTGAGAGGATACATCTCCAACAGTTTATTCACGAACTTGTGAACATAATCAAGCACGCGGTTCCTTTCACGGTGGGAATACTTCCTCAACAATACCTTCCCCTTCCTACCGTGTTTAGAAGCAAAAGACTGTATTCTACCCCTCTTCAACTCCATACCGAATTTTAGACTGTACAACTCCTTCAAGGAGAAAGTGACGAACTTCCCCCCATCGTAAGCGTCCAATGTGTAAAGATTACTATCAATAGATAGAAAGTCAAGGGGAGTAAACCAAGGTAACTTATAACGGAATGGTAGGTGAACTTTATCCTCCTTAATTATGGGCTCACCTAAATCAAGCCCTCTAACCCTCCTTGAAAACCAAGTGTGGGACCAAGAGAAGGTGACGTATTCGTAAGGTCTTACTGTAATCCTTACACTCTCACCCTCAACCTTCCTCAGAGTTGACTTAATCCTAACGTAAACCTTCTTCAATCTAGGTTTCCTCAGTGACGCTTGTCCTTTTTCAGCCCTCCTCTTCCACCCCTTTAATATTGAGTAAGCATCATTTATTGCTTTGTCAACGTAGTGGGAGGCTAGATTGTTAATCTTTTCAAGCTCATCCCTTAACGTCTTGTAAACTTCCTTTTTCTTAGGCAGGGTTATTTTGATCTTCGTTAGGACTTTCTTACCTTTCTTTACTTCCTTCCTCTCTATCTTAGTCCTCTCCCATAACCAGTCTAGAGCTTTGTGTAGAAGGTGTTTATAATTCTCCAGTAATGTCTTGCTCTCCTCCTTCTTATCGTTCTTCAGAGAGTACGTTAGGTAGACGTATTCCTCCTCCGGTTGGAATGATTTAAGCTTTAAGCTCTTCGACACACTTCTTCACCTTTTCGTATTTATGACTCCTCATATCATACAACTTTCCGCTAAATGATACCAGTATAGAGGTCAAATCTTCAATTAGTTCTTGTTCTGGTGTTTTGTCCTCTTTGTTTAGCACTACGAGCTCGCAGTTGTGTGCTTTGCATACTTCTTCAAGTATCTCGAAGCTAAACCTTACTAGTCTGTCTGGGTAGGCTATAACTATTTTTGACACTTCGTTGTTTAGTATCATTCTTAACAACTTGATGAATCCCTTTCTCTTCATGTTCAATGAAGATCCAACGTCAGTTATTACTTGGTCGTAGTCCTTAACGTTCTTCTCTAGGTATTTTACTTGGTTTATTAAGTCGTCTTTTTGTGTATTTGATGATACTCTAGCATAAAGTATCACTTTCCTCTTTCTAACAATTCCCATGAGTCTTTCGACGTCCTCTTCTCTAAACCTCCATTTTCCACTCTGTAGTATTACTGGTTTTATGTAACCCTTCTTAACATAGCTCTGTAGTGTGCGGTATGATATTCCTAAGCGTTGGCACACTTCCTTAGGTTTCAGCATTGTAGTAAAACTTACATACAAAGTATATAAACTTCATGGTTTATCAAAAACTGTTGGCGACGGCATATTACTCAACCGCTTAAATGACCAACTCTTAGGGGTGGAGTTCGGAAAGCTAGATGTCGGTTATAACGTAATTTAATTAGGAAAATCGAGGAAGGAGTAAAGGGTTATAATATGTATTTGATGAAGACCTTTCATTCCTCATTATCCTCCTCTTCACTTTCTTCCTTTTTCTGATAAGTTTTTACTTCTTCAACAGCTTTTTTCATCTCCTCAACTTCCTTCTGCGGTAAAGGATCTATCTCTGCCTTAAAGTTCGTAATCCTCAAGTATTTGTCCCATTGTATTACAATACCTTCATCAGTGATTTCCATTGGGTGCCTTACCATTGAGATCTTCGTGTCCCTCATCTTCCACACTATTATCGACCTATACATCTTGCCCTCAAACTCGTCTAGGTCTAACCTTATTATACCGTCAACAGCGTGTTCTACACCTGGTCCGCCGAAACCCCTCTCACCAACTGAAACTTGGCTAACGAAGAACGCTGTACAGCCTAGACCAGAAATTACCCTCTTTAGTGTCATTACTATTCCTCTTGCCATTGCAGGTTTAGTAAGGTATAATGTACTCACTGAATCAATAGCGACTCTGTTAGCCTCAGTCTCTTTAATTGCAGTTCTCAAAACTTCGGAGAATTCCTTTACATCATCCACATTTTTAACAACATATTTCTCCTTTTGGGCGGTTGCACCGTAACCGCCCGTAAAAGCGTCAACTACAGCAAACTTTCCCTCTCTTTCATACTTAGTAATATCCCAACCAAAGTGATGAAAACTCCTTATGACTGAAACGGGATGTTCTTCCAAAGTAACGTATATACCATTTTCACCCTTTGTTAGACCGTTATATATGAACTGCTTCGCCATTATGGACTTTCCAGTCCCAGGGCCCCCAGAGAGCAATACAATGTTCCTTTCTGGTATTCCGCCATAAAGGATTTCGTCTAGACCAGGTATATATGTCCTGACTCTCTTTACTTCAGTATGGGAATCTCTTTTTTAGCGTAAAAAATGAGATGAATAAAATACATAAAAAGTCGAAAGAATAAGATTTTTCGTAGAAAAGTTTGTATAAACGAGGGCGGACCTAATTATATGCC
>NZ_JBBHKU010000020.1:0-13027 GCF_037389295.1 Stygiolobus sp. RP850M
GATCAGTACCGGTCACATCGACCCTATACCTAGGTGCTCCAATTGTGTAAATCCTGATCTCCTCCTCTTTGTCCTCAAATTTACTAACAGCTTCGCTGAAAACTTTCCTTATCTTCTCTATCCCGTCAGGTGAAATAGATCTTAACGTTACAATCTCACTTGCCTTTACTTTCTTTTCTTCAATGTGTTTACCTATTTCCTCCATTAACGGTTTTATCCATATTTCGTTTACTCCTGCGTCTCTCAGTACATAATCTCCCTCTTTAACTGCCCTTACCATACTTTCATAAACGTCCCCATACTTGTTTTCGAGTTTAAAAGCTACTTCTCTCCACGCCTCTTGTTCGTTTCTACCCAATTTTTGAGAAATTATTTCAAGGATCTTGTCTACCTTTTGTAACTTCTTCCACTGTAAGTTCTTCTTCCTTTTCTCGTCTTCAGTGACCTTCTTTAAGGAAACGTCTATAGTGCCTTTCTTTCTGTCCACTCTTATGACTTTAACTACTACCTTCCTCCCTTCCTTAACTACATCCCTTATATTCTTAACCCATCTACTACTTATTTCACTCCAAGGGAGAAAAGCTTGTAAATTCCCGTATTCGTCTAGGGTTACATAACTGCCGTAATCAAAAACTTGTTTTACCGTTGCTATAAGAACTTCTCCTTCCGCGGGTATTTGCTTTTGGTTGTATATCATTTCTAACCAAGTATTCTAACTATATCTCCCTCTATTTTTGCTTTACCACCGGTGGGAATAATGAGCTGATATCCGCATGACAGACAACGTACTGGGAAGGTGGAGTGAGAGAATACCGTTTGCTCGTTACCGCAGTTTTTACATTTCACTCTGTAAAATTTGCTCTTAGGCTCCGGTATTAAGACCTTGAACTTAGCCTTCATTTAACCACCTCAACTAACTCCAACTTCTTAACTCTGATTCCCTCCTTCATAATTGTATAGCCACACTTCTGGCACTTCAGAGTTAGAGTTTGTTTTTTCGTAGTTTTAGCGAACCTTTTTTGCTCCGGCTTTCTCTTGCTACCATATCCTAGGTTCTTCCTATCATATCTCCTCTGTCCTTCAGAGAGAGTCCTTCTTTTTCCGCTCTTGTATAACGATACTGAATGTTCTGTGTGTGTCTTGCACTTAGGGCAATAAGTCCTGAGAACTTTTGGGATTTTCATTTTGTGATCACTCTCTAACTTCTACTGGAGTTATATAATTAGTGGTTATTAAAGCTAAAACCTTGTTTAACGGTAGTATTATTACGTCACCCTGCTCGACTACAGTATTTCCCAGACTGAACTTAGTATTACTGAGGCAAAGCACCTTTCCCTTGTACGTGTGGTACTTCCCAGTCACGTAGTCGATGTACACCTTCTTCATTACGTTCACGAGCGATAGTACGTCTTTGTCAAAGCCTTTGGGCTCAAAACCCTCAATGACTTTCTCAAGTCTCAACTCTAAGAGTGATTCAGCTAATTCTTCGTATATTTTCAGCTCCTCTTTGTGAAGTTCGTCACTGTATTTCCTCCTCAGCCTCAAAAGAGCTTGTATTAACTTCTCTATAGTGTCTTTTGAGATCTCAGTTATCTCGTTATCTCGTTTAAGCTCGTTACTCACCAACTCATCTAACATATGCCTTAATCACCCCTAAACCCTTTAAGCTTAAATAAATACCTAGTTGTGCGGGGAGCTTTATTACTGTGTCCTTCTTGAGGTCGATCTTCCCGTCTGGTAACTGTAAAGAATAAGTAACATATGACAGAAAGGCTACGTAACCCTTAAAGGGAGATAAGGACTGGATGTTAAAGTCAAATGTGTCGCCTTTGACCTCATAGACCTTTAGCCCTGCCTTACCGTTTATAGACCCCGGTATCCTCACTAGTCTTTTCGGGTCTACTGTGACTTGCTGATCTATCCTGACTCCCTTCAACCCTCTAGCCAGTCTCCCTACCCAACCTGGGGAGTTGACATCGCCCTCATAAGGAGGGGAAGGATCGGAGATATAGTCCGCTATATCCTTTCTGTCTTCGGAGTCGAGTAATGCGCAGTCTCCGTGACATTCAACCCTTACATGAAAACCTCTGTTCCCAGAAAAGTAAATTTTAGCATCCATCCCGAAATCCTCTTTGAGTATGTCCTTTATCAATAAGGCTTTCCCAAACACGTTTTCCATACAATCCTTAGTTAATTCAACGTACTCTATTGAGTTCTCACACTGCATTAGAGCTTCCATGCCGTCGCAAAACCTCTTGACTCTTAAGTTACAAATCTCGTCTGCATCTAGGTCGAATAGGAGGTCTGAGCCCAACCAACCCTTTTCCTCCATGTTTTTGGCTTGGGGTAGTTGATACCTCGCCGATGAGTAGTATAGGTGTAAAGGAACTTTCTCCCTGAGGAATAATTTCAACTCGTCAGGATTGGTAAATGAGAGGTGTCTAACGTACGTTTCAGCATCAAAAGGCTGATAAGCGAACTCCCTTAACTCCATGTCATTCGGCAGCTCTAAAATTGCGTTCTCGTAATACTCTTTGAAAAGTGTGTAAATTATTTTATTCAGTTCTCGGCGAGATGTAGAAATCAGCATAACCCCCTTGAGGCAAGTTATATCTCAATTTTAACGGAAGTTGAGAACCGAACTCTATGTTCACGGTATCAGACGGTCTTTTCATTTTGGTAGTATTGGCTATATATTCCAAACCGTAAGAACTCTCGGCATCTGATCCTTCACTTTCCATTAACCCCCCGTTCTCCTTTGATAACTCTATTGACGCCGAAGCCAGATCTCCCTCGACGATGATAATTAGTTTACCACCCTCACTCTTAAGCTTTATTATATCACTCCCTGTCTCTACCAGTTCGTCTATCAAGTCGGCGAATGTTGCAGTTAACATTTGAGCCTTAAACGGAAACTCCAGCTTTATCTCAGGAAATTCCGTCTCGGTAGGAGATAGGACCGGTAACGTGAAAGACCTCTCGTACTCTCCGTCTAGCTCAAACACAACCTTGTCTTCTTGTATATCTAAGGATAAGGAGTCGTTTTTAGTGGCAGTATCCAAGATATCGGCAACGTCCTCAATTTTCATCCCGACCTTGGTCTCTTCCTCAACTTCGTACTCCTCGAAATATCCCGAGGGAATCAAAATGTCTATTAAGACAGTCCTCGATGGATCTATCCCTTTTATCTTAAGACCATCTTTGTCTAACTGGATCGTAGTCTCGTCTATGAACTCAGTTAGCGTCTTAAATATAAACGAGAAATTGTTGGCGTCCACTACCTTGATCTTCATGATATTATTCTTTGCTAACAAAATTTTAAAGCCTGAGGTTTCGGTTATTCACAGCTTGGGATTCGGTTCCTCAGTTTCATAGTCCTCTCCACCCGCTAGTACCCTCTGGATCTCGGCGTAGAGTTCATCCATGCCTTCCATCGTGGTCGAAGACACGGGAACCGGGAAATTGTCCAAGTTTTCAACTACAGTTTTAACCAGTTCGAAAGAGTACTCGTCTAACACTCCCATCTCGTCTATCATCCTACCCTCATCGATCCAGCTCTTCATCTCTTGAAATTCTTTAGGAGTTAAGAGGTCTGACTTAGATAGGACTAGTATTTGAGGTAATTCGAGCCTAAACTTAACGGAGCTAGAGAGTAATAAGAGGGACACAAAACTCCTAGCCTCTTTACTTAGGAACGAGTCAAGTAGGAATAGTGAAACGGACTTATTTACATCACTGATTAACTTCGACAATATTCTACCTGTCTGCCTATATGCAAATAATTCTATTTGACCCGGTGTGTCAACTAAAACGTAATTAGCTTCTATCTCGTTTAACTCATCTTTTAATTCCTTAGCCTTAGTAAGAAGTAGATCTATAGAAGCTACGAGTGCCGAGTTGGGTCCTAGGGAATACCTTTCCATGACCTCAAATGCATCTACATAGTCCCTGACGTCGAGGTCGGGTTTATAAGGTAGGCTCTCTACTGCTGGGTCTAAGTTAATAATCGCCGTGTCGAGTTCTTCCCCGTTTAAATAGTCACTCAGTGCTTTCACAAGTGTAGTCTTACCGGAACCGGCTGTACCGAGGACGAATATAAAATACATTAAATCATCACGTTTAATCTTAAAAGCCACTTACTCACTTAATAGTTTAATGATCATTTTAGGAGGAACGGCAACTAACGGGATAGACGAAAAGGTCTCGAGCTTACTTAATTTAAAGCTTGTAAAAATAGAACATAAAGTTTTTCCAGACGGAGAGTCTTACGTACGAATACCCGAACAAATAACGGATAAAGACGTCGTAGTGATACAGTCCTTATATCCTCCCCAAGACAAACATTTAATCGAGTTGTTTCTAGTTGTTGAGACGTTAAGCGAAATGAAAGTAGATAAAATCACAGTTGTTATCCCTTACCTTGCTTACTCGAGACAAAACAGAAGGTTTAAGGAAGGAGAAGCCATAAGCATTAAGACAATCCTGAACCTACTTAGAAAGAGCGGTGCCAGTTCACTAGCGGTAGTAGAACCTCATCATTATGAGGAGCTTGAGTACTTTGAGGGAGATACTAAAGTCATTGACCCCATCCCCTACATATCCAAGGTCGTGTCACTGAGGACTGAGAAACCACTAGTCCTAGCTCCTGATAAAGGAGCATTAAATAGGGCAAAGAGGTTAGCTGAAATCCTATCTACTGACTATACCTTTATCGAAAAAGAGAGGGATCTGAATACTGGGGAAGTAAGGATTAAGAACTTACCGGAACTAGAGGTAAAAGGTAGGGATGTGGTACTAATTGACGACGTTATAAGTACTGGAGGCACTATGGTTCAGGCTATAAACATGGTTAAAAAGCAGGGGGCTAGGAAGGTTTATGTTACTGCTGTTCACGGACTCTTTATAGGAGATGCATACTTGAGACTAATCGAGGCAGGTGCTGAGGAAGTGATCATAACCAATACGATACCGCAAGATCCAAGTAAAGTGACGATAGTTGACGTATCAGAGGCTGTAGCGAGAACGTTATGAACTATGCTTACCTCAATTTAGACAATATTTTTTTATCACTAGACGAATTAAGGAGTATTATCCACGGGAACGAAAAGGAGTATTATTATGGAGTCGCGCTCTACGAAGGAGACGAGAGAGTAGCGTATAAGTCAGGGGCGATAAAGAAGACCGGTAAAGCCTTAGCTATTTCTACTGACGTTAAAGATGTAGTTGAGGCATTAAGGGGGAGGTGCTACTCAGTTGATATAGACGTCCCTATGAGGGAGTATAAGAACTATGCAAAGACCGTTTACGGTGAGGTTTTATCGTCGATAAAAACCTCTAAGAAATGCGAAAAATTAGACCTGATCGTAACAGAAGGAGTTATAATAGCGGGAGAAAGAAAGGCTGAAAAACACACCGAATCTATACTATCTCACTCTAAAAGACCTTACTCTCAATCAGGAACTCTAAATCCAGAGATAGGAAGGATAATGGTTAACTTATCCGAGAGCCTAAGGGAAGTTTACGACCCTTTTGTGGGAACAGGAACTATTCTCATCGAGAGTAGGTGGTTGGGACTTAGATGTATAGGGAGTGATATAGACCTTGTTATGATAGCAAAAAGTTTAGCAAACCTGAGGCATTTTAATTATGAATGCGAGGTATTCCAAGCAGACGCAAGAAATTCACCCGTGAGGAAGGTAGAAGCTATAGTAACGGATCCTCCTTACGGTAGGTCTTTCTCTCCAAAGGGACTGAAAGAGCTTTACCGAGAGTTCTTCTACCAAGCTAGCGAATTAGTTAACCAAAAACTTGTTTTCACTACGGACTTCAAATTTGACTGGAGGGATGACCTAAAAAGTGCGGGATTTAAAGGTGTTAAAATCCATACTATATACGAGCATAAAAGTCTAAGTAGGGCTATTTACGTGGTAACCAAATGATCAAGATATACTTTATAGGAACCGGAGGAGGAGCACCTAACAAGAGAGGTTTACCGGCTTACCTTGTTCAAAGGGAGGGACTTTACGCACTTTTCGATGTAGGAGAAGGGACGCAACAAAGACTTATAGATTCCGGACTGGGCTTCATGAGGATAAGGGTGATAGGCATTACTCACTTACACGGAGATCACGTATTAGGCTTACCGGGACTGTTAGAGACCATGGGGATGTATTCTAGGAAAGAAAAACTGACCTTATTAGGACCTCCAGAGCTAAGGGACTTCGTCTCAGAGGTCTTTAATAGGACTTACTTTCGCCCTAATTACGAGATAGAATTTGCGGAATCATACGAGGACTCTAACATAAGGATAACAAAGTTCAGGACGTGTCACGTAGTTAATTCCTATGGCTTTATCTTTGAAGAAAAAGACAGAATAAATATAGATGCAGAGAGGCTCAGAAGAGAGGGAATTAAGGACTGGAGAATAATGAGACTTTTAAAAGATGGTAAGAGAGTCGAAATAGGTACCAAAGTGCTCTTGCCTGAGGATTATCTGGTGGTTAAGAAAGGGATCAAAGTAGCATATACTGGTGATACAGCACCTTGCAATGACGTAATAAATGCCGTTAGGGAAGTAGACCTACTTTTGCACGACTCAACTTTTTTAAATGAGAAAGAAGCCTACGAATACGGGCATTCCAACAGTAAAGACGCAGCTACTGTAGCTACTAAAGCTAACGTTAAACGGCTCGCTTTAATACACATAAGTCCACGCTATGACGATGCGACGCCTCTACTGAAAGAGGCAATGAAAGTTTTTGAAAAGACCTTTCTACCCGAGCCCTTTTCCTATTATATCCTTCAGGAGTGATAGAAAAATCACTCCTGAGGTATTGGGTTTTCCCATAGCGGTACCCCTTTTGCTGTCTTCGGGGTGAGCCAATCGATTACTGTCTGTGGATCTTTGTACTCTATCCTTACTTTTATAGGCCCTAAGGGTGACTCGTTTTCACTATCTACAAACGATATTCTCCTCACTGCAGCTGCTTGTTTGTTTAACATAAACGATATGCTGTTCCCATTAATACCTTTGTATAAGTATTTCCTAGCCGAATCTAGAATTTTCTCTTCTCTCAATGCTCGGTGAAACCTCATAAGTGATCTTAAAGTGGACGATTCTCCTATTATCACAAGAGATATACCCACTTTTTCCTCACTTATCCTTTCGAAGTCGAAAAAGTTCAGCATAGCCTGAAGGACCTTGTCCTTGTCCTCTGACGGTCTTACTTCGACTTCTACCACGACTCTGGTCATATTAATCTATTAATTAACTCTTCAGCCTCCCTCTTAAATTCCTCTAAACTCTTGTCGTTAACTAGTACGTGGTCAGCTAACGCTATCACAGTCCCTATACCCATCTCTAACTCTTCGAAGTCCCTCTTCATTAACCCCTCAACTGTGAGCACGTCGTCCTTTCTCGCCCTCCTCATCAACCTCTCATATCTGGTTTTTGGGCTCGCGTGAACGTTAATTATAACTACTTCCCCCCTCTTCTTGAACTCTTCTATTTCCTCCCAGTTTCGCACTCCGTCAAATACGACGACCTTCTCGTCTCCAGAGAGTTTCTCTAAACACATTTTTGCCACAACACCCTTCCCGTATAAACTCCTCATCCTAAAGGCAAAGTCCATCAGCCTTTCTCCTTCCTTTGCCTCAGCTCTATACCTCTCTCTCAGGACATCACTCATCACAATTACCTTTATCCCTTTTTCCTGAAAGAGACGGGAAAGTTCTCCTTTACCCGACCCAGGCATTCCAGTAATTGCAATTATTTTAATTAGTGACCACCTACAATCTCATCAGTGGGGTTTTAAAAAGTGTTGAGGCTATTTATTGCATTAAAAATCCCTCAGTTACCTAAAATAACTGAGGCTCTCGAGGTTTTGAACAGAGTCGGGGGAGACGTTAAGCTCGTTGAGCCTTGGAACCTTCACTTAACACTGATCTTTCTCGGGGAGTTACCAGAAAACAAGGTAGACCTCGTAAAGGACTCGATGAACGCCGTGTCTTTTAACTCTTTCAAAGTAAAGTTTTTCGGTACCGGGGCATTTCCTAACCTTAACAAGCCCAGAGTATTATGGATAGGCTTAAGTGAAGGAGCAAGTGAACTCAGAAAACTCAGGGGTGAACTATATAAACAGTTGGTCTCAAGGGGGATAAGACCAGAGGACGAAAAAGAGTTCTCTCCACACCTCACTTTAGGAAGGATAAAAGGACCTAGAGGAGTTGTTAATCTAATTCAAATCTTAAACGATTATGCGAGTACAGATTTTGGAGAAATTACCGTGGAGGAGATCACCCTCTTCAAAAGTACGTTAACTCCAAAAGGTCCCATTTATGATCCTTTATATAGCGTGAAGAGCGTTGATAGAAGATGAAGTACTGAAGATTATAAAGCCAGAAGAGACTGAAAAGCTAAGGCTAGAGAAGATACTGGGAGAGGTTTTAGAAAGACTCAAGGGCTATGAAGCTGAAGTCGAGGGCTCCTTTAGAAAGGGTACTTGGCTCAAAGGTGACACGGACTTAGACGTGTTTGTGTTCTTCCCTAAAGAGGTAGGAAAAGACTACCTAAAAGAGAAGGCGATAAAGGAGATCATCTCGCGTTTCTCGGACATGAAATACATGATAGCATATGCTGAACACCCTTACCTTATGCTTTACATTGACGGTATAGAAGTCGACGTAGTTCCAGCGTTGAAAATAAACTCTGGGAGTGAGGCTATAACAGCTGCAGACAGGACTCCGTTCCACACAAAATATGTATTAGAACATCTAGACGAGAGGGGAAAAGATGAGGTCAGGCTACTGAAGAGGTTTTTCAAAGGAATAGGGGCTTATGGCGCTGAAATAAAAGTACAAGGGTTCTCCGGCTACGTATCAGAGTTATTAGTCATAAAATATGGGAGTTTCAGGGAAGTGCTAGAACACGCATCAAAGTGGGTTAAACCGCCGATAAAAATACACCTGATAGAGCCAGCGAAAGATTTCACGGAACCACTACAGATACCCGACCCAGTAGATCCGAAAAGAAACGCCGCTTCGGCTGTGTCATTAGAAAAAGTAGCTCTGTTCTCGATCGCGGCTAGGTATTACTTGAGAGAGCCTTCCGTAGACTACTTCTTCCCCAAAGACTTGAAATACGATAAGATCAAGGGAGACATCATACTAGTCAACGTCCTTATTGAAGAGAGGGTAGTGGAGGATATTATTTGGGGACAAGTCTGGAAGAATGTGGAAAAGATTAAGAATATACTAACGAGTGTAGGGTTTAAGGTAATTGATGTAAATGCGTGGGGTAATGAGGAAAGGTTGACTATTGCAATCCAATTGGAGAGTAAGGATATTGGTAAGTATTATTTAAACGTAGGTCCTTATTACTATCAACAAGAGAGTGTGGACAAGTTCATCAAAATGAACGAAAACGTATGGGTAGGTAAGGACGGTAGGCTTTACTCTATAAAGGAAAGGAAGGAGTACGATGTTTTTGAGATACTCAAAAGGACTATCTCGTTCAAGTACAAGTTCAAGCTTGAATTCGAGACCCTTAAGGAGGTGAAGGACGATCCGTGGTTACACCGTTTCCTGAGAAAGACGCCATCATGGTTAAAGTAAGGGAAATGATTTACCCCTTTTACAATGAGAGGATAGAGGCAGAGCTAAAAGAATACGGTATAACTGAAGTTTACTCTTTCGGTGACGTTCAGTTGGGTAAGTACAGAATTATTGGTAAGGGAAAGACTGGAATTGTCGTCTATATAGGAGGAGGCAAGGTAGTGAAAATAAGGAGGGCTGATTCACCAAAAGAAAGCCTTAAAATCGAAGGTAAGATTCAAGAGTTGGCTTACCCAGTAGCTCCTAAAGTATATTATTATGGTAATAACTTCATTGTTATGGATTACATTCCCGGTAGGCACTTAGAACACAACGAGAAGGTTGAAGTGATCATAAAGCTCTTAGAAGCAGCTAAAATCCTCGAGGATAAGAAGATAGAGCATGGAGAATTGGTGAGACCATATAAGAACGTCTTAGTTAGCGACAGAGTTTACGTTATTGATTACGATGACGCGTCAGTTAAAGAGAACCCGAAAAATGTCACCTCGATATTATCGTGGTTAAAAAGAGTTGATCTAGCACGCAAGTACTTAAAAGGGGTACCTTTCGATCAAATCGTTAAAGAATTGCTGGAAGTTTTTTCTTAGAGACTATTGTAATGTCTTCCAGAGCTGGTGCTGAGATCTCATGACCGCACTTGGGACATTTACCGCCATATATCAGCTTTATTTCTGATGGGGTTCTGACTCCATAAAAGTCTTGCCCTACCTTTTCAAATTTATACAAAGTATACCCACAGTTCTTACATGTATACTTTACCGGTATTTTTAGTCACCGAGTATTCCCTTAGTGGTCTATTAATATATCCGAAACGCCTTGTCTTACTTTAGAATTTTTCGTATAATCTCTCTCAGTAATAGTATAACTAACTTGGGGAGAGTAAACCGAAAGTATTCGTATTATAAAAGTATTTATTTAAATATAGGAAATAGTCAACTTTTTAGTGCTTAGAACTATAACATACATTAAGGGGCCGTAGTCTAGCTTGGACTAGGATGCCAGCCTGGGGTTAAAAACCCCAACCACCAGTACGCTGGTGGTCCCGGGTTCAAATCCCGGCGGCCCCATATTATGGGGATACCCACCAACACCCCTAATGCTGTTATCTTTTTCATTATTAGATACGATCCGACAACGTCGGCTAAAGAAACGACGTAACGCTCCTTTGTCTCATCGTTTACATTTTCTAATTCATGAACAAAGTACCGACCTTTTTCCTTAAGATATAGTCGCCGAATTTATAATGACGTTGTTTTTCGCCCATCTTATCGTCTAGTATTATGATTGCCAATTTGCGTTTATAGGCATTGTCATCCCGTCAGTTTTGCCTTCAAAAAAGTTTGAAAGCAGACGGCAAAGATTCCTCAGTTCCGCAAAAAACTGAATATGCGATACTTGGCACTCTGTCTAAATTGATAGAGATGCTTCAATTAGGAAAAATCAATATTGTTTTATTATGACGTGTGAAATACCTTCTGAAATACCTTTTTCACGTAGGGCTAATTCGAATTTGAGAAGATAAGATGCAGGAATTTCGATCTCAATAGTAAGGAAATATGCGATAACAGTAAGGAATATATAGAGAGAGGAGGAAAGTGTGTTAAAGCTTCAATTATTACTGAAACTAGACCTCCTCCAATAATGTAACTGACACTTTGCCAATATCTGTGACTCTAACCATTCTTATCTATTAAGAATTTCAGAGATTTACCTAACCATTATCCGTTATCTTCCTACGTGGAAATCCTTGCTGATTCTTCTTTCCTATATAGTTAGAACGCTAAAATCTAAGGAATAAATTTCTTCAAGTATAGGGGCATAACGTATTTATAATCAAGATAATAAATATAAAATAAAATTATAGATGCAATTCCTAAAATGTAGATAAAGTTAATTCGTCGTAAGTAAATACATGCCCGAAAGTTGGATAGCAAAGAATCCTAAATACTTAGGCAAATTAGTTGCAGTTAATAGAGAGTTCAATATCTTAGGTACTCAGAGTCAAAGGATGAGTTGGGGAAGAAATAACTAAAAAGGCTATATAATAGTAGATTTGGATAAAAGAGATAAAATCGGTGATAGAATGCAATCATTAAGATTTTACAATGGCCTTTCGTTACTCATCTACATTATTGCATTAACTGCAACTTATGGTGTATTATTGCCCTCTGTAGATGTATTGAGCTACTTGATTTCAATTTCTCTTAATTTCATTCCTCTAATAAATTACAACATTAGAGGAGTTAAAATTAAAGATGTAAAATTAATACCTTCAAAGCATTACCTGGGTCTCTATGTCATAAAAAGGAAAGAGATATCTATTTCGTCAATAGCAGTGGACATGCCAGATGTGTTTCTCTTTATAAAATATCATGAGGAAGGACACTCTAGACAGCCATTTTGCTTGCTATATTATTTAGCTAGAAAGCTATCTCCATTTGCTCTTGCTCTATCTATTATAATTATACCAGCCGCTGCTAGAAAATATAAATGGTTAATTAGAATTCTAGCCTCTTTTCAATTAGTCTTATTCCTTTTACCTTTCTTCGGTATTACTGCATATGATGAGGTAATGTTATTTTTTATTGTAGCATTTATAGCACTAATTCTTAGCCCTGTTATAGAGTATATAGTTACGTTACTTTATTTTGGTTTACTATATACATTAATAATTGAGTTAATTACTTCACTTCCGGTAATATTCTTGGACTTTGCTAATTTTTTATTAATATTTAAGCTATTATCGCTATTATTGTTTTATATAGGGTACACAATTTCTAGCTTAGCATATGAAATTGATGCAGATACTTATGCGGCATTAAAACTTAAGGATAGAGTATTAATTGCGTACCAATTATTTGGAAAAAATAAGATAAGAGTAAAACGTCGCGTTTCGATATCAACTTATTTATCGCTATTAGCTTTTACTCACCCTATAGCTGAGTACGAATATTTAAGGTTTATAAAAATTGTTAAAAATATGAAGAATCAAGATCTTTCTTTGCACAATTAAGTTTACAGTCTTAATAATATACACGAAAATACTTGGCTATGAGAGTTTGAATTAGTATTTTACTAAAAGAAAACCTACAATACTTACTATTATTGAAGGAATTGCTACAATAAAATAATTTGACGAACGAATTTAATTAACATATTCTGCCAAGCTATCAACCATGCCTAAAGGTGCCATAGAGATTATGTACTTTAACTCTTTTCTCCAGAAACTGTAATACGCTGAAATCCCCCAACTATAATAAATGAGAAGAGAGGAAGTTCTATCCATTATCTTTATACAGCAGTTATGGGACTTTAACGTAACTTAAAGATTTTCATCAGCCCCGGCGGTCCACCTAAATAACGTTCAACGAACCTGAGGAACGCCTCCACGCTCCTCAGGTTAAGAGCCCTCACC
>NZ_JBBHKU010000021.1:0-12313 GCF_037389295.1 Stygiolobus sp. RP850M
GGCTAGAAATAGCCCTCATACTCATACCATTAGCATTTTCAAAGCCTCCTCCCTCAACTTCCTAGAATGATGATGATAACTAGCATCACCCAAGAAGTACTTACCACAATCCCTACACAAATACTTCTGCCTACCCAAAGGCCTACCACACTTAACAACATGATGACTACCACAAGAGGGACAAGAAACGTCTTGCCTAAATACAGGCTTCCTACCCATAAGTAATACTCGTTATACAAATATAAATAACTTAACGACGACACTATCACCATACTCGGCTACTTTTTCGCTAGTCTGGCTAATAAAATGAAGCTATCAGTCATATATTTATTTCTTGGAAGTACTTTCGTCTTAACTACAATTTCCGAAATAGTGAAGATTATTTAAAGTGATCTCGAAGTTAGTAAAGATAGTCATTCTTCCCTTCCTAAACTCTTTATCCATGACAATACGTTATCAAGACATTCTTCTGCATATTTCACAGTTATATCGTTTCCGTCCTTACTTACCTTAGTGAACTTCCTTCCCATACCTGCGTGGGATACCATCTCTTCCTCTGTTATTTCACATCTAACCTTACTTCCCTCATATACCCTACCATCTAGCCAGTCTAGCACCCTAGTGTTTCCCACCCTTATCAAAGAGTCAAGTAAATATTCTCCGTCTCTGACAAGTTGGCTCAATTTTCTAATAATCTCGATCTCCCTCCTAATCAACGCTCTAGTTGCTCCGGTATAGTAATCCATTAACTCGTTTAATTTATCCAGAGTTATTTCATCTTCAATGATTTTTTTATTGGCTTCTACAAAATGATAACCTATAAAGTAATACGGTGAGGTCATACTCGCCCTGAGGGAAGCGATTAGGGAGTATGTTCCGTTATTTTTTCGAACTTGTATGTTTTCGAGGACTTTTTTCCTGAACTCTTCTGGTGAAACTAGATCAACAGCTTCCCTAAGTAAGTATATTAGGGCTAATGGAAGTCCTAATTCTAATGCCTTTCCTATGCCGTAAAGCTCGCTTTTTCCTTGGGTATTCATTCCCTTAGCGAGTTTAATATCAGACGTTAGATATTGATGTATATTTACGTCCTTCATTAACGTCTTTCTCAAAGTAACAATCCTATTTGAGAAGTCTGACGCTAACTCAATAAGCATGGGTTGTTTCTTATTAATAAATGCGTAATCTTCAATTGCTAGCCTAACTGCGTTTGACGTGATGTAAGATAAGTAGGAGGATGTTTCACTAAGGTCTACCATTACGACTTCTGGATCCTCTTTCCTTAACTCCTCATAGATATCCATGTAAATAAAGAAATTAAAGTTTCCGATACCGCCGTCATGTATGTGAATGACATTCTTACTGGATTCGAACGTTCCTGACGACGGTAAAACATAAATGTCAGCTTCCCTTGCTGCTGGGAATTTCTGGGCTACGAGATCCTTAAGGGAGTTTTCAAGAAGCGAATAAGAGTCCGGCAAGTCGTTCAAAGATGCCGTAAGAAAAGAGGGCAATAGGATTATCATTTTAACGTCTTTTACATCCTCCTTCAGAAAACTGTATTCTGCTAGTGAAGGTTTATAGTCTTTTATCATGTTTTCATTTTCGTTTCCCCTAGAGTCAACAACGTTATACTCTTGCTCATTAGTTGATATGTTAGTCCATGTAGATATAAGTAGTATTTTCATCTGTAGGCAATATTACTCCTTACGTAGTTAAAATTGTTTTCATTCAACGAGTTTATTATCTAGATTTTTATAGGCTCTTATTGTTCTTTGCAATATTGGATAAATAATTA
Organism: Stygiolobus sp. RP850M; assembly: GCF_037389295.1. Classification (NCBI taxonomy): domain Archaea; kingdom Thermoproteati; phylum Thermoproteota; class Thermoprotei; order Sulfolobales; family Sulfolobaceae; genus Stygiolobus; species Stygiolobus sp. RP850M. The sequence continues at coordinate 1,799 of NZ_JBBHKU010000021.1, forward strand.
GTGATTTTTCCCAATAACTTTGTATAAATTAAATTTTAGTAGTAAGTTTTTTTAATGAAAAGGGTGATGAAGAAGTTTAGCGTATGTCAAAGTCGCCGCAGAGAGGAGTTCAAAAGCCGACTAGAGAGATAGGGCTAAGAGACCTAGTTTTTATGAGTCTTGGAGGACAATCACCCTTCCTGAGCATATTAGTTTATGGCGTGGCTTCTTATTCGTACGGTGGATCATTTGCACCAGTAGCTATTATTTTGGGTACTTTATTAGTTCTGCTAAACGGTCTAGTAGCATATAAACTTTCAACTAAGTTTACGCAGAGTGGGGGCTACTACACGTACTCTTATTACTCCCTAACTAAACGTCTCGGTTTTGAGACAGGCTGGACTTACTTGTTGTATTCAGCCTTATACGGTAGCGCGTATGTGTTAGGCGCAGTTGCCGTACTCTCGACTATATTACCACTTTTCGACACTTATCAAATAGCGCTTGTATTCCTTGTTTTGGCTTCAGCATTTTCCTTATTGGGAAATAAACCTTCATTTAAATATGCAATGTTTGCCAGTATCTTAGAAATAATAATGATGGGGTTCTTAGCAATAACGTTTCTATATTCTACTCACTTTACCTTTTACAATCCAGTATCTAAAATCCCACCACTTTCCGCATTAGCTGCCGCGGTTATATTCGGCTCTAGCATTCCAACCGGATATGGTTCAATAACTCCTTTATCCGGTGAGGTAAAAGACCCAAAGAAGACAGTCCCAAGGGCCATAGTTACAGTAATATTATTAGGAGGTCTACTCGCATCATTCGATGTCTATGCTATTGTAGACAATATAGTATATTACCACTTACAATTAAACTCTTCAATATCCCTACTTACGCTAATTCAGGATAGATTCGGTTTAGCTACACTAGCGTTTGCAACAATAGCTGCAATTAATGACGGGATACTTGCTACATTAACTTTTATGTTTTCTACATCTAGAACAATTTATGCTATGGCAGTAAACGGATTCTTTCATGAAAAACTGGCAGAACTTAAGAACGGTAGAGAGCCGTTCAATGCGGTGTTGGTTACAGTGGGAGCTTATTGGTTAATAGTCATGCTGTCCTTAATCATGTTTGGTGGCAACGCGTACAATGCTTTTCTAACTGTAAGTTTTGTATCCTTGCTGGGTAACTTATACGTCCATCTAGCAACTGATTTTTCTCTAACTAGGATATCCTTGAAGAGACTGAGGAAGAGAAAGGTAGAGATATCTCTATCTTTAGGAGCTGCGTTATTCACGATGTATGTTATGATAATCTCAATTCCCTCCGGTACGGAAGTGACGCTAGGAGCTTTCGTGCTTTGGTTATTGGCAGGATTTATGGTAGCCGAAATAATAGATATGGCAAGACAAGAACAAGAGGACGAAAGGATAAGATAGAAGTAATTACTACTTGGCTAATTAACTATTACCTTACGCTTTGAACCTCTTTCCCTTTTTGAGAGATATCCCCGTTAATTAGGTTTTAAAAAGTAACGTATTTATTCCTTAATACAAGAGTTAACTGGATGTGGTGGCGTAGGGGTATCGCCGTAATTTACGCTTCTAATGAGCAGAGTGGAAAGATGGTTGCTGACGTAATAAAAAATAAGGGCTATCCCGTTTCCCTATTGCGTTATAGCTTAGAAAACGTGGAGAAATTATGGAAATGCTATGACGCACTAGTTTTTGTAATGGCTCTGGGAGGAGTGGTAAGGAGTATTTGTAAATTTGCTCAAGGAAAGGACAAGGATCCAGCAGTGATTGCTGTAGACGACGAGTTTAAATTTGTCATTCCTGTTATCGGTTCTCACTGGGGAGCAAACGATCTTGCAAGGGAGATTTCCGAAGCCCTAAACTCCACTTTAGTTATCACTACAGCAAGCGAACAGAGGGGTGTAACTAGCGTAGAAGAGCTTGCAAATTTACTCATAGCTAAGGTCGTTAACGTTAATGCGATAGTTAAGGTTACTTCAGCTCTGTTAAGAGGGGAGAGAGTATGTGTGAAAGGAATTTCATCTCTGCCTCCTCAGGTAGAAGGCAACTACGTCATAGGTGATGGTTGTAAGTACTCAGTGATTATTACAGACAACAATAGGTGTGATGACGAGAACGTCGTGTGTTTAAAGCCATTGAGGGTCGCAATAGGAGTAGGGAGTAAAAAGGAGACTTCTCCTAAAACCGTCAAGGAGGCAATACTTTACGTTTTAGATCTCCTTTCACTTGATAAGAGTAGAGTAAAGCTCATAGCGTCTATTAGGGAATCAGCTGAAGTTGCAAGTAAGGAGCTTGGAATCCCTTTCAGGAAGATAACCCTTGAAGAGATCAACTCATTTAATGACGAGTGTCTAACGCCTCCCTCAGAGAAACTCACTGAGCTGGGGCTGAAAGGTGTTGCTGAAGTTTCTGCCCTCATAGCTGGGGGGAAGGATGCGAAATTGATTTTAAGGAAGATTCCATACAAAGGGGAAGTCACTGTTGCAGTAGCTATAGCGGGTGAGTAACTTGATTTATGTTGTGGGTGTGGGTAGTGGGGATCCTGAATTGATAACGATTAAAGCATTTAATGTTTTGAAAAGAGTGGACATTATCGCAGGCTGGAGAAATGTTGTGGACAGATTTGATTTTCTTAAAATGGATGGTAAACAGTTAATTTATCTTAACTATAAAGAGCAGGAAATACAGATTCCGGAGATAGTTAGCATTGCTAGAGACCGAGATGTAGCAGTGTTGTTCCACGGTGACCCTATGGTCTCAGATTACCAATTCCTCAATAGGATAAAAAGGGAATGTAATAGACAAGGTATACAATATGTTATAATTTCCGGTATATCTTCAGTACTAAGGGCTCTCGCTATAGTCGGAAAAGATCTGTCTCAGATTGTATTTATCACTTTTCACGTTAGAGGTGAATTAAACTACGATGAAATAAAGAAAGCGTTAGAGATCGGACGTGATTTGCTGATTGTCCCAGAACCCTATCCTGACGGAGTGAGGAAAGTGTCAGAAAAGCTATTACAGATAGGCTGTAACCCAGTTCTCACCGTGATGGAGAGGTTGAGTTTTCCGGACGAAAAAGTATACAAAATTACAGCCGAGGACGTAGTTAAGGGCGATTTAAAGTTTAGTGACCTAGTAATAGTACACGTACCCAACTGTTTAAGAAACTCATGAAAAACTGTTAACAAAGGTTAAATATATGGATAGACTATCCATGTGTTGTGAAAAAATCTGCAATCATTATGATAACTCACGGTTCAAGGAGGCATGCCTTCGTAGAAGATATGCAGAAACTAGCTACATACCTTGAAGGGAAACTTGAAGTCCCAGTTTTTCTATCACATAATGAATATACGGAGCCCAATTGGAGAAACCTTCTACTAGACCTTACTGAGAAGGGATACGACCACTTCGTATTCGCTTTAGCCTTTTTAGGGAGGGGTAACCACGTAGCAAAAGATATAATGGGAGAGGTAGGGGCTTCTGAGTTTTATCAGTGGACAAAGGCCAAATATAAGGACAAAGAGATAAACGTATATTTTACACGCCCTCTAGCTGATTCCGAACTTGTAAAGCTCGCCCTATTTTATCGGGTTAAGAACGCTTTTGATACTGATGAAAGGCAAGAGTACATTGAGGATCCGGAGGAAATAGAGGAGAGGACTATGAGTATAATTAGGAAAAAGGTTAAGGAGGATCTCGGGGTAGACGGAGAAGAGCTGGAAATTATAAGTAGGGCTGTATATGCTAGTGGAAACTTTGAGATATCAAAACAAGTATACATATCTCCCGACGCTATAAACAGCGGTATAGAAGCTTTGAAGGCTCAACTTCCCATACTAACAGATGTTAAAATGGTAATGGCTGGGGTAAGATGGAAAAAGGTTGAGAACTACTTAGATTCTTCCGGTGAGCTAGCAAAGAAATTAGGTATAACTAGGACAGCTGCGAGTATTAGGATTGGATTGACTTCACCAAAAATAGTAGTTATAGGGAACGCGCCTACTGCATTGGTGGAGACACTTAGAGTACAGAAGGAGAAGTTGTTAGAAATACCGCTAGTAGTAGCCTCTCCTCCTGGTTTCACTAACGCAGTTGAATCTAAGGAGGAGCTGATAAAAAGCGGTTTACCAGCCATAGTCATTAAAGGTACTTACGGTGGTAGTAGTATAGCCGTGGCAATAATAAACGAGTTAATAAGGGTGGCTATGAGATGAAAGGGAAACTGTTCATAATAGGCACGGGTCCCGGTGCACCCCCTATAAGGACGTTCAGGATGGTAGAAGCCATTAAGCAAAGTGACGTGATAGTAGCCTATACCACTTATGCTAAATTGATAGGAGACCTCGTAGACGGAAAAGAAGTAATAACGGCTAAAATGAAAGAGGAATTGTATAGAGCTAGGGTCGCGATTCAGAAGGTGCAAGAAGGTAAGGTTGTTTCACTGATCTCCAGCGGAGACCCCCAAGTATACGGTATGGCGAGCCCAGCATTGGAAATGATGTGTAAGAACAATTTAGAGTTGGACTTCGAAATAGTACCAGGCGTTACCGCGGCTCTAGCTGCAGCAGCCAGGTTGGGTTCACCCTTAGCCATGGACTTTGCTTCCATAAGCTTAAGCGATTTACTCGTACCAGCGGAAGAGATACTTCACAGGATAAAGAAAGCGGCCGAGGGGGATTTCGTTATAGTTCTTTATAACCCCATAAACAAGCCCTTACTGGAGAGGGCTATGGCTATCATATCTGAATACAGAAAGCCCGAGACACCGGTAGGAATTGTTAAGAGTGCTTATAGAGAAGACGAGCAGGTGATAATTACAAACCTTTCCGATTGGAAGAAGCATGAGGGAGTAATAAACATGATAACTACGATGATAATTGGGAATTCAAGGACTTATACTTGTAACGGTAAAATGATTACTCCCAGAGGGTACGATAGGAGGTATAGCTTTGAGCTTAATAACGACTCTTAAAAGGTTCGGAATAACGACCGGAGGGGCGGCTGCAGCGGCCTCTAAAGCTTCTGTTATCTATCTGGTTAGGGGGGAGAACCCTAAGAGTGTAACGATCCCCACTCCTATTGGACTTAGAATAGAGGTGCCCGTTGATAAATACGAAAGGAGAGACGACAAGTACTGTGCAACAGTTAGGAAGTTTGCTGGAGATAACCCTGATGCTTTAGACGGGTTGGAGATTCTGTCTTGTTCTAAAAGGAGTTTATCATTTGCGATCAAAGGAGGAGAAGGGATAGGTGTGATAACAAGACCGGGCTTAAGGGGTGAGATAGGGAGTAAGTCTATAAGTCCCACTGCGATGGAGATGATCAAGGCTGCAGTCAAAGAGGTAACGGATGAAAACGTTGAAGTGGAGATATCGGTTCCCAATGGAAGAACGATTGCAAGAAATACAATGAATCCGTCAATCGGTATAGTAGATGGTATATCGATACTTGGGACTACCGGTATAGAATACCCGGTAAGTGACGAGGACTATATAGATCACCTTAGGACGGAAATTTGCGTGATAAAACATTCAGGGAGTAAAAGTCTCGTTATTGCCCCGGGAAACTTCAGCTTTGAAGTAGCTAAAAGGATGTTCGGAGATATAGCGGTAAAAATAGGTGATAGGGTGGGCGATACTATTAAGCTCGCCGAGGAAATGGGATTCGAGAAGGTTACGTTGATCAGCCTACCCGGAAAGCTGGTGAAGGTTGCCGCTGGAATTATGAACACCCATAATAAGTACGGTGATGCAAGGGTTGAAACCATAACTTATGCTTCGGTCCTCGCGGATATTGAAGCGGAGAAAATACGTAAAATAGCGAATTCGTTGACAGTGTCCGAGGCCCTTACTTATCTCGACAAGGAAGAGAGGGTGAAAGTTATGAAAGTAGTTGCAGAAAGGGCGTTAAAGAGGCTTAAGTCCATTACTAATATGAGTGTTGAAGTTATAGCCTTATCAGAGGAAGGAGAAGTTCTCGCTAGGGCGGATCAGCCGTGAGAGTACCCGGTATTCCGGATGAGGAGTTCATAAGGGAAGAGAAGATACCCATGACAAAAGAAGAGATCAGAGTTTTAGCACTATCAAAAGCGAGGCTCTTTACCGGAGCTAGGTTCTTAGACATAGGAAGTGGTACTGGTAGTGTAACAGTTGAGGCTGGGTTGATAGTAGGAGATGAAGGTAAAGTTTACGCCATAGAAAAGGACGATTTAGCTTATAACCTCACTCTGAAAAACCTCCAAAAGTTTAACGTAAGGAACGTGGTAGTTATAAAGGGAGAAGCTCCGGACGCTATAAGTGAAATTAACGAGCAATTGGACTCCGTGTTTATCGGTGGAGGATCGGAGAGGATAAGGGAAATAATAACCGCTATAGACCCAAAACTGAAGAAAGGAGGTAGAGTAGTTGCCGATGCTATACTATTAGAGACCGCCGTCAGTGCGACGAATGCATTAGTAGAGCTCGGGTACAAAACCGAGCTTATAGAGGTCATTGTGGCGAAAGGTATGAAGACAAGTAAAGGGTATGCGATGATATCTAGGAACCCCGTTTTCATTATTTACGGTGAGAAGACTTGACGAAAGAGTTGTTTGTTATAGGTCTGGGTCCAGGAGACCCCGAGCTAGTAACGATAAAGGCAAGCAAGATTCTCTCATTGTCTAAAGTAGTTTTTATCCCTTACTCCACTACCACTAACAGAAGTCTTGCATTGAGCGTTATCTCTCCTTATATCTCCCAAATGGCGAAAGTAGTCCCTCTTGGTTTCCCTATGGGTAAAGAAGTAGATGAGGACTCTCTGAGAAAGATAGGGGATGATATCTGTAATAACGTTGAGGACGGGGTTAACTCATTTGTAACTTTAGGTGACCCATCTCTCTACAGTACTTACTACAGAGTTTCCAAGTTTATTAACTGTATAGATAAAATCGACCTAATCCCCGGGGTCTCATCGATTACAGCTTGTGCAAATAAGGGTAAGTTACCTCTAGCATTAGGGAATGAAGGTATTGCAATTATTCCAGGGGATAGGCTAGACCTGATATCAGAAGCTAACGGTAAGTTCGATACTATAATAATATTAAAGGCTAACGTTAATCTTCAGGACATAAAGGCATTACTTGAGTCCCAATATAAGCTTATTTATGCTCGTAGGTGTTATTTAGAAGGAGAGAAAATAATTACTTGGGATACCTCGATTTCGGATAAGGATTATTTTTCTATGATAATAGGGGTGAAAAAACGTGAAAATGGGTAAGGTAGTGTTTATAGGAGCGGGACCGGGAGACCCGGAGTTACTAACTGTAAAAGCTAAGAACCGGTTGGAAGAAGCAGACGTAGTTTTATACGCCGGTTCCCTAGTCAATCCAGAAGTGTTAAGGTGGGCAAGGAAAGATGCGGAAATAGTCGACACGGCTTCACTAACATTAGAGGAAATAACTGGTATAATGATAAAGAGGGCTAAGGAAGGTAAGCTCGTAGCAAGGCTGAAGTCAGGTGACTTCTCCATATACGGGGCTTTGATCGAAGAGATATGGGCGTTAGAAAATGCTGGAGTCCCTTATGAACTAGTACCTGGGATAACTGCAGCAATTGGGGCAGCAAGCGTTTTGGGAATTGAACTGACTTTACCAAAAATATCTCAGACCCTTATTATAACTAGGGCTTCTGGAGCAGTCCCCATGGAAGGTTCTATAAAGGACTACGCCCCTCACTTGATGAAAGGGGCCTCTATGGCTATATATACTGGAGTCCAACTCATAGACAAGGTTGTCAGAGAACTGAAAGAGGGAGGAGTGCCAGACGATATGCCCGTTGTTGTAGTTTATAAGGCTACATGGCCAGATCAGAAAATTATACGCGGAACTGTAGGGGACATAGCTCAGAAAGTTAAGGCCGAGAAGATAACAAAAGATAGTATGATATTAGTAGGAAAGATAGCAGACCCCTCTCGTTATAAAGATCAAATCAGGTCGAGCGTGTATGACCCTTCTCACGCTCACTCTTTCAGACCTAAGAAAAAGGAACATTAGGAAGAATTTTATATAGAATGATTAAGTCAAAATAACTTATGATTAACGAGTTAAGGAACAAGGTACTTTTTCCCGCTATCGAAGGTATAGGCTTTATATTAGTTTATCTAGGCTTTAAGACCACTGGTGTCGAGTCCGTAGTCCTTGGTATAATTGGGTTATTGGTCGTAGTCGTTTCAGCAGGTTATTTTACGAGGTGTAAGCAAACAGTCAATCAAACTTCCAATTCGCAACAGCACAACCCAAATTAATAATAACGTAAAATTTATTTCTTGAAAATCTAAAAATAGTCTATGCCTAAGGAGTTGACTCCGCTCGAGAAATTACAGTTACTCGTACCGGGGTATAGGGGTTACAAAGCTAAGGATCTAATGAGACAAGACGATTTCTTAGTTAGACAAGCTACGATAATGAAGTTGGAAACTGCGATAAATAATCTGGCGAATAGTGAGTCTCAAATAGTAAGAAGCCAACCTTTTTCACCTTTACTCAGAAATATTGAGGACACAATATCCGAGATCAGGACTTTAATAGGAATGTTAAACTCAACTCAAGGAGGAGGAGCTGGTATCTACGCTAGATATAAAATCCATACTGAGCAATTAGATGAGATATATAAAAACGATCTGCAAATGGTAAGTATAGCCGATCAGATTTTAACCCTATCAAATTTTCCAGACCAAATATCCCAAATAAGAACGCTCTTAGCTACTCTAAAAGCTGTTCTCCTAAACAGAGCTAAATTGTTCTTACCTCCAGAAGTAAGATAAAAAAGAAGTTAGAAAAGGAATCTCATAATTTCTTTTCGTACTCTAAACTGATAGTTCTAATTCTACATTATCTTCTCAGCTACTTCACATAGGAGTGCTTAACCCGTCATTATCATTTTTGCTCTCTTACTCTTTTTCTATAGTCGAATTTCTTCGTCTTCCTCAACTCTACGGTGTGTTAATAACCGTGGGCTTTTGGAGAAATATTTTCTGACCATAATAATGCAATTCTTAAAGAATGTACCTTATAGGAATGATAACTTTTAACCAACGTTAATCGTGAAATAGGTTGTGTTTAATAGAGAGGTGAACCCGTCGTAATAAGTAGCAAGGTATTTCATATCATTTACGACTGATTGAATTCTAAACAATAATCAAACTTTTTATAGTTTCTGTGATAATAAGAAGACAAAGTTAAAATTAGCGAAGGAGATAAAAAACTTTACATGACTTTTATTTTGGACTTTATCGCATTTAGAGTATCTTGTGGAATAGTTGACATGTTATGGCTGAGTTTGGCGTGAATTGCTAGTTCGTTCAGTAGTTCTTCTTCGCTATCCGCGTTAATTATCTCAAAACCGCATTTCATTCCTACATCGGCACAACTAAAACTATACTTTCCACTCTTCTTTATATTTCTCTTTATCTTTTCTAATACGTCCGGAGGTATAGAGTTCAGATTATGTGACATTTTTGCGTGGATTTTCAGTTCTTCTAATAACTCTTCCTCTGTAGAAGCTCCTCTTATTTCATACCTACAATTCATCCCTATGTCTTCACATCTGAAATTGTATTTCATAATAGTCAGAACGTGCTTAATAGTATTAAACTGATGTTAGAATTTTTTACTTTTATAACGGATTAAATGTTAAAAATTTTCTAACAAACTAAGATATACTTCTTTATTGACGTATTTCTATGCTATTCGGGAAAAAGAAGTACAACTTTAGCTGTGCCGATATAGGAATGAATTGTGGATACGAAATAAGAGGAGCTTCAAGTGAGGAGGAGCTCATAGAGATCTTGAAAATACACGCCCAAAAAGCCCATGGCATAAAACAGATCAATCAAGACTTAGCTGAAAAGATTAAGAAAAATATAAAGAAGAAATAAGGAAGAATATTCTCCTAATTTTTTATATTGTAATTGATTACTCTTTTTTATCTCGTTACTTTATTCTGTTTGTGATATGAAATATGCACTTGTAACTGGAGGATCATGAGGTATAGGTAGAACTATGGCAGAAACTTTAAGTTGAGAAGGATATAAGACTATCATATTTTACAACTCGTCTATGGAGAAAGCTAAGGAACTAGAAAAAGAAGGGATCGTAATTCTAAAATGTGACGTAAGAAACAGAGAAGAAGTAAGAAGAGTTAAAGCATCAAGTTGAGGAGTTAACAGATAAATTGCATGTATTAGTGAATAACGCCGGTCTATGGTATTTAATGCCCTTTGAAAAGTTTGACGAAGAGAAATACGAGAAAATGTTGAGAGTTAACCTCAACGGAGTAATATACATGACTTACGAGTTACTACCTTTACTTAAAAACGCAGGTAATGCCTATATAGGTTTATTAGTCGAGGAGAGTAATACTCTCCTCGGCTGGGGAAACATGGTCGAGCGGGAAATTGAAGCGAAATCTTCGGCAAGAGGCGTGACAAACCCCTACCATCGGACTGA
>NZ_JBBHKU010000022.1:0-11293 GCF_037389295.1 Stygiolobus sp. RP850M
ACCTGAGACTTCTAGACGTAAACTATCTTTCAGTGTAGTTAGATAGAACTAATAACGTTTTTTAATTCGTATAAAGATTTGGGATAATTCTTATATAACCGAAATATTTATAGTTTTGTTGGAAAAAAAAATGAAAAAAGAATTTTTAGTTGGGATACTACTAGTGATTTTAATTATACTGGCTGGTATAGTAGGTTATCTACTGGGGCAAAAATCAAGTTATACTAAGCCTATGTCAACACAAACGATGAAACAAGAGATAGTAAACGAAACTACAGTGATAAAGACAGTATATTCTCCTTCTGGAGACCCTGCTAGCATAGGAAACGGTGAGGACTACTTAATAAACCCCGTGTTCCCCTATAAAACAATAGCCTCTCAATACGCTTATGTAACTCCTGGAGACGGATTGGTATTTATAGGAAACCCCTTCTCCAGTGGTAACGGGTACTTAGCCGGGGCAAAAGGTGCCGCTGTTGTAGCGTCGATGCTTGGTTATCAACCTTTGACTGCCTATAATTACTATTTATACATAAACGCCCCTAACTACATAAACGTTCCTGGTGCAGTGAAGACGGACTCAGCTACAGTAATGTATTTGGCATCTATGTTAGGGCAACAAGCTATGTTAAATAAGTCACTGTATTTCTTAGGTGATGTAGGACTGGAAGGATATATGTACTCAACCGGTGTTGTCTATCAAAGGATAGTTCAGCTATATCAAGGCGGTATTTATTACTTAGTAGTCCCTCAAATGATGGCCCTAGCTGAGGGGCAAAACTACCAGATGGCTGAGCAATTTGCCAAAGAACACGGCGAGGTTTTGTACACCGTATCATCAATTCCTCAAATGTATCAAATCGTTACTTCATCTTCATTACCTCAACCTAAGGGATATATGGACTTTCCAGTTAACCTCTCTGTAGGATATTACTACTTGTCTACACTTTACAATGAATTATACAACTCAACTACCAATTCTTCGGCGAAACAGACTGCAGCTATGTATTGGTCTATGGCACAGAAGCTTGCAAGCGAGGGTAACTATACAGCCTTTTATGTCCTACCTAACCCTGCTGTTGAGGCGATAGAAGTTCTCTACCAGACTAATCACTCGGTGAACTTAGGTTCTGAAGTTATGAAAGCAATTAATAACGCTGAGAACTTAACTAACTTATGGACCATAGAGACGGCAGCTGAGGCTGATTATTTATATAATCAAGGGAACATATCTAATGAGATTCTAGCTAATTCATGGGCTGCCTTGAGCTTATCGATAAACGCAGGGCCTACAATAACTCCTCAAGGGTTTTATCAAGGATTGTATAACGAATTCTTAACGGATCTTTATGCAGCTGAATATTTAGATTCAGTTACTAACGGGAATTACGGGAACATAACCCTGATACTTCAAGTATATAGAAATCCTAATGTTATATATGATTACGGTTTCTACGCTAACTATTATGCACAGATGGCAATGACATTCAGAGACTACTTCCTAAAACAACTTAACGCAACAGATCAATCTTTAGTGCTCAACTCGATTTATCAATACATGGCTAACGAGACTCAGATACTCGAAGGCGCTGCAGCCTATAACGACGGACCATCCCTAGTGGGTTACATAATGATGGAATATGGCCTAAGTTCACACAACTTAACTTATCTATACTATTCAATGCCGTTCATCCGCTTCACTATGAACGTAGAACAACTAACGTGGTATATTCAGCCATAAAAAAGTCAAAAACTTTTTCTTCTTTTATTTCTCAACTTCTTTCTTCTTCTATCAACTTTAATATCGCTTTCCTTATGACTTCACTCCTATTTAACCCGTGTTTTCTAGCGTAAGTATCGAGATTTTTTACCAGTTCGTCCTCGACCTTAAAGGTGATAACTTTTTTCATATGTAATACTGACAGAGAAAGCTTAAAAGGTATTACGCAATAATAGTCTATTATAGAATTTTATGCATTATGATAGCAGAATAGTTAGGGCTGATTTACTCACTAGTTGACAAATATCTATCGTTTGGCACTTTCCCTCCCCTGCCATCTGTATTTCTTTCTCTCTCGGTTCAAGTTCTTTTATGAGCTTTTGAACCTTGTTATACTCAGCTTGAGGGACTATGGTAGTAACAGTTCTAGCCTTTCTCTTGATTGCTGAGATTGCAGCAGCTACAGACATAGATTTTCTACCGCCAGTTATGTCCACAAAGTCCCCTTCGTTTATTTTACTCTCGACTTCCCTCTTAAACATCAAAAAGTCTTGCCTACTGTTAATGTCCGATATGCTTAAGGGAATATCATAAACATGGACACCCTTAGCACCACAACAGGCAAATATAGCCTTAACTAACTTCCACGCGAATTCCACAGCCTTATCGGATGTCCTTATGATATAAACCTCATCTATATTAACCTTCTCTACGTTATCTCCTTCATAATTGCCTTCAATTAAGTTCCTATAACTCTCAAATATTCCTCCCGGCGAAGTACCCAACGTAGCTATTAGCCTTGCCATATGGAGAGTATATTGAGCACATTTATATCTTTTACATTTCTTTTTCGTTGAGTCCTCAGAACTACTACATTAGATACAGTTTATATTCAGCTTTATTTAGTTTAAATTCGTTATTTAATGTATGGAAGAGATTTTGAAAACTACTGAAGACGATAAACTCCAATTGGCGTTCATTTTCGATCCTAATAAGTGTATTATCTGTAACGCTTGCGTCAACGCTTGTAACTCAGCTTACGGAGGTCTAAATTGGAGAACTTTACTCGTCTTTGATGAGGGAGACACGAAGATCGGTGTTTCCATAGCTTGTAACCACTGTGAGAACCCCTTATGTATGAAGGTCTGTCCTTCAAACGCGATAAAGAAAGATAACATGAGCGTTGTTTATATAGACCCTAAAGAGTGTATAGGATGCGGTTATTGCACTTGGGCTTGTCCTTATGAAGAGCCGAAATTTAATAAAGACGGCGTAATGAGCAAGTGTGACTTCTGTAGGCAAAGGCTTATGAACAAGCAGGGGTTACCGTTGTGCGTAGAAGCGTGTCCTACCGGTGCCCTATCCTTCGGATGGGTTGATAAGAAAGAGTACAGCGCTCCGTTCTTAGCACCGTACGAACTTACTAAACCTAACCTCGTGGTGAGACAGAGCAAGGTTAAAGTCGAGGCTTCCCCACTGAAGACAAGGAAAGAAGAAAATTATTGGCAATTATTGATCTTCACTTTATTCTCCGAATTTGCTTTAGGTTCCCTTCTTATTCCAGTTAAAGGCATAGTACCTTTGCTCTTGATGCTTATAGGACTTATTCCCTCAATTTTGCATATAAACAGAAAGGAAAGGTTTTACAAGGTAATCAAGAACTTAAGGACTTCTTGGCTAAGTAGAGAAGTATTCTTTTCGTCACTTTCCGTTCTTTCACTAGTATTTTATTCGCTCTACCCATCTGTGTTCACTTTTGCATCGTCACTTGTCCTTCTTTCGTTAGCGATCATATCTTCAATAATGCTTTATATACTAAAGACTATACCGTCTTGGTATTCCCCCAATACTGCTATATCGTTCTTAGGAACAGCCTTTACCTCAGTATTTCCATTAGGCTATTTCCTCACTCATAACTACTTGTATTTGCTTGTAGCAGTAGCTTTTAGTATCGCTGAGATATCTGTAGCTCGTAAGGATAACAAGCTTAGGTTAACCTTAAATTCATTCTATCTTGTTATGGTGATGTTATCTATTCTATTTCCATTAACTAGTCTTATAGCAATTCCAGGGGCAATATTATCGGAGTTTATTGAAAGAAGGAGGTTTTATGAAAATATTTCATATTATGGACTCCCAAAATAATAATCTTTTTTAATACGAAACTTTTTTAATGTTCAAGAGAAATTATATATTCGGAAGTGATGCCTTATTGCTCGAGATCAGATTTCACGGGAGAGGAGGGCAGGGAGTAGTTACAGCTGCTAACTTACTTGCAATTGCGGCAGACCTAGACGGGAACTGGTCCTCCGCATTCCCCTTCTACGGTGCCGAAAGAAGGGGGGCTGAGATAGAGTCTTATTGTAGAATTGACTCCCATCCGATTAGGGTTACTTCCCCCATAGAAAACCCGGACATCGTTGTTATCCTAGATCCTTCTCTATTAAAGATCTCTAACCCACTCCGAGGGTTGAAAGACGAAGGATACGCCGTCATTAATTCCCGCTCCCCCGTAACCCTCCTCTACCGCACTTTCGTAGTTAACGCTACGAAAATCGCTTTAAATCTTAACTTAGTCAAGTCTGGATGGCCCTTAGTCAACATTGTTATGCTTGGAAGTCTAGCAAGACTGAAGGTAGTTACTCTAGACTCTTTGAAGAAGGCAATAGAGGAGGTGTTTGAGGGAAAGATCGCTGAGGTTAACAAGAAAGCCGTAGAGATAGCTTACGAGGAGTTAATGGAGGTGTCACAAGTTGTCACTTAATTACCAATTATTCCCAATAAGTAAACCCGCTAAAGGGGCAGGAGGAAAGACAGGGAACTGGAGAATAGTGAGACCCTTAGTACATGAGGATAAGTGTGTAGGATGTAAGGCATGTTACATATGGTGTCCCGAAGGAACCATAATCATCAAGGATGGTAAAGTTGCTGTTGATTATGAATACTGTAAAGGATGTGGTATTTGCTCCAACGTATGTCCGGCCAAAGCAATTGAGATGGTGAGTGAGTCATGATGGAAAAGGTCATTTCAGGAAACGATGCTGTGGCTTTGGCTGTAAAACTGTCGAGAGTCAAAGTCACGGGTATTTACCCTATTACTCCGCAGACTTATATTATAGAGTCGCTCAGTGAAATGAAGGATAGAGGAGAACTCGAGACTGAAATAATCAGGGTAGAAAGCGAACATTCAGCAATGGCTGCGACTTTCGGTGCAGCAGCTGCCGGTGTGAGGGCTTACACTGCTACTGCATCGCAGGGACTACTATACATGCATGAGATGGTATGGTGGGTCGCCGGGAGCAGGATCCCAGTTGTAATGACTGTTGGGACCAGAGCTGTAGGTCCGCCATGGAACATATGGAATGAACATACTGACTTTATGAGTGAGAGGGACAGCGGATGGATAATGGCTTTCGCCTCTACGCCTCAAGAGGCCATGGACTTGACTATAATGGCTTTCAGAATAACTGAGGACGAGAGAGTGTTCTTACCAATGATGATCGGAATTGACGGTTTCATTCTATCTCACACTAAGACCAGAGTTTACGTACCTTCGCAAGAAGAAGTTGACTCATATCTTCCTCCAAGAAGACAGCCTTACGTGTTAGACCCAGAAGACCCAATAGCTATGGGTAACATGTTCTCGCCAGAGGATTACATGAAGCTTCGAGAGTCGATACATAGAGCTCAGATTGCCTCTAAGGAAGTCATTGTAGAAGCTGGGAGGGAATACATGAAGAGGGTAGTACCTATAGGGTCTTACTCGACGCTAAACGAGAGTTACAAATTAGAAGACGCTGACTACGCTGTAGTAATTATGGGAGCTTGGTCTTTAGACGCGATGCAAGCTGTAGACGAGTTGAGAAAGGAAGGGCTTAAGGTAGGGGTTTACAGAGTAAGGTTTGTAAGACCTTGGACTGAAGAAGAGGTGGTTAAGGCACTTAGTGATAAGAGCGTGTTGGTCCTTGACAGATCCGTTAGCTTTGGTAGGGGAGGGCAGTTGTACACTGAAGTAAAAGCTTCGTTACCGGATACTGATATAAAGGGTGTAATAACCGGGTTAGGAGGGGTTTCAATAGGAAAGAACGAGATGAAGGTGATAATCCGTAAGTTCGTAGAGAAACCGCAAGGTATAGAGTGGTTCTATCCTGAGGAGGCGAGAAAAATTGAGCTTAGGAGTCCGAGATATATTAAATAGGCACAAACTTTTGCCTGGGACATCGGCGTGTCCAGGCTGTCCTGAGAACATAGCGATGAGGATAATAAGCACAGCATTAGGAGAAAACGCCGTGATTGTAGTGGTTGCAGGTTGTTCCTCTGTGATTCAGGGCATGGGACCCAACTCAGCCTATAATTATCCCGTTCTAAACGTTGCCTTTGCTGCAGGTCCAGCAGCAGCTTCAGGTATTGCAGCAGCAATGAGGACTAGGGGAAAGAATGTCAAGGCAGTTGTATGGGCTGGGGATGGCGGTACTGCAGATATAGGGATGGCGTCTCTAAGCGGGGCTGCAGAGAGGAATGAGGACATTCTATATATATGTGTAGACAATGAGGCTTACATGAATACCGGTGGGCAGAGGAGCGGTTCGACGCCAATAGGAGCTTCGACAACTACCACACCTATGGGTAAACGGCACAATAAAAAGAACATACCGTTTATTATGATGGCACATCGAGTACCTTACGTAGCGACTGCGAGTGTAGGATATCCCCACGACTTAATGGAGAAGATAAGGAAGGCTAAGGAGATCCGCGGTTTTTCCTACGTGCAAGTTTTATGCCCTGATCCTTACGGATGGATGTTTGAACCTTCAAAGACCGCTGAAGTAGCAAAGCTCGCCTTACAAACCTGCTATTGGCCGCTATTCGAATGTGAGAACGGTATATTGAAGATCTCCGACGAGAGCTTACATTGCCTAGATAAGAGGACTAGAAAACCTATAGAGAAGTTCTTGAAAATACAAGGTAGATTTAAACATGTAGACCAACAGAAGATGAGAGAGCTCGAAGAATATGTAAACGAGATGTGGGAAAAGCTCAAGCTGATGTATAAAGGGAACCTGAAGTTATAGCAGCATTATGCCTACTCTTTTTTAATATGATTATTCCTTACAGCACTCCTAAATTTTTTCCTAAGTTGTTGCCTATAACCGATTGAAAGCCTCGACCTTTATGGCAAGAGGAATTCAGTTGTTAAAGTTAAGCACTATGAATAAAGTCTGCCTTGGATAAGAGTTTTTCACCAAACTCATAAATCACCGTCAACTTTCATTAAAAACTAATTATCCTTAACAATGGGTCTGCTTTTTTCCAACACCTCACCTCTATGCATTATAATCTCTACTTCTCGGCCTTTCGAAGAGATAATAGATCTTGCCCCTTACGAATATCCAGAACTTTATTAGGGAAACCATCACAAGTAATAAGAATGCAATGGGTATGAGACCTATGTTAAGGAGAAATGATGTCGAATCGTTAATAAGAGTAAATGGTAAGAATAGTATTGCTAGTTTCTCAAGGCTAAGCAATCTTAGAGATGCGAAAATTAGGAATAGTAAGGCACGTGCAGTAACTTTATTTAATGTTACTTTCAGATCCATAACCTTAAATACTCGTTACAGATAAAAACTTTTCCCTAAATTATTTCGTATTTTTAAGTTTAAATTGATATATTTGAGAATTCGCTTAAGTAAACGTTCGGTTTTGATCAAATAGCTGTTAAGAGCTATCAGTTTTAAATTCCTTATTTGAATATACCGATTTAGATATCTCAATACTAGATAGAATAAGTTCACGGGGTTAAGCCAACTAACATTTAAAAAAGGCTAATTCTCAACTGACCTTCTAATTTTCGACCTAACCGCTGGAGGCAAGAATAATAACTAAAAACTTTGAATTGAACACGTAAAGACATTTCAATAATGACGAGTATCGTAAACTGTTTACATAATGTTTAACCACGCTTAAACTTTTTATCCAAAAGTTATACACATAGAAAATACACAAAATTTTAATGAAAAATTTAATTAAGAGTTTAATTTTACCTTGTGTCTTAAAAAGATCGATTTATCATTTTACGCTATTGAATTAAAAAGTGATAAAGATAGTTCATATTGATTCACATCGATTATTTACTGTAATCATAAGGTACTATCCAATTATGTTTAATTAATTCTTGTAATAAAAAATTATTAATAAAATGTATAATATACAAGATCTTGTTATATCCCCTTCCGAGATGAACAGTCTTCACGTCGTATTTCTTAGCGTAAAACTTTCCGAATCTTTTTATGTCTCTTTTTATTACGATCAGAGCGTAGTCAAGGATTCCGTCCTTATATTCACTACCGGGGTTTACGACTTTCGTGTTCCCTACTTTATCAACACTAAAAGAACACAGAAATTGTTTATTTCACGTACACGGGAAAAACGAGAAACAGATGTTAAAACTATTCGAAGAAGTAATAAGCAAGTTAAAGGAGGAGAAAATTTCTCGTAATAACGAATTACCTTAAAGGCCTTATTTTCACGATATTCAACGACTGGGCAACACTCCCTGAAACAGGGTCTGTGATCTGCTCACTTATCAAACTGTTAACATCGAAGCCGTGACCGTAAGCAATTCTTTCCCCTTTTGAGTGCCTGCCGAAACCAAAATAAGTAAACACAGTATCGTCCCTTATGCCATCACTTACTTTCACCTTACACCTAACCCTTTCGCCTGTAGTTAAGGATATCACCTCTACTTCATCTCCATCTCTAATTCCTAGCTGTAGGGCTTTGTTCTTACTTATCATTACTGGATTATCGGGAGCTAGTTTAATAAGCGTTGGAATGTCAAAAGTTATACTATCCTGCGTGTGGTATAATGTATGACCAGTAGTTAAGAAGAACTCATCAGTAGCTCTAGGCATAATATTCTTTTCAATATAGGTGGGTAGAGGATAATAACCATATTTCCTGAGAGTCTCAGAGAAGATCTCGATTTTACCTGAAGGTGTTCTCAACGGTTTTTTGTAAGGATAAACCTCGTATATCTCTTCTGGAATCCTCACGCATCCTTTTTCACTCAACTCCTTCCGATCCACGTTTAACTGTTTTAGAATCATCTCCTCTAGATCCTCAAAAGTTGCATTTGACAAGCCTAATCTGTGTTCTAATTCGAGTAGAATCCACCATAGTGGTTTAGTGTCATATAAAGGATCTACTGTCTTTTGATGGATATCGATCCAATTATCTAAAGTCCAACCTACCGGTAAAGGCAATTCATCCCGCTCAAAATACGTTGACTCCGCCAATACTACATCCGCGTATTCAGTAACGTCAGATGGCATTACATCGACAACGACTAAAAAGTCCACAGCTTTTAACGCTCTCCTTACGAACTCCGAGTTGGGATCTCTACCGTCTAGGTTGGTTCCGACTACCATTAGTGCTTTAATAGGATAAGGACTACCAGTAAGAATTGCCCTATACACTTCCTGAAACGCCGCATAAGTTAGTGGGTACCTGATCCTATCTATTCTAGGAGCTTTAACGTTACTCTTCTCGTAAACCTTGACCTTGGCTTTCTTAGCTATAATTAATCCCCCCTTCTTATCGATATTACCAATCATAGCATTAATTGTAAAAGCCGCCATCCACGTATAAGTCGAGTCATTAGAGAATGAGGTGTGCCAACCGTCGTCTATAGCTGCAGCAGGTCTATTTAACCATAGATTTTCTGCCACATACTTAACGTCGTCGTAACTCACTCCAGTAATCTGCTGAAGCCTCGGATACACTTTCTCACCTTCCCTTTCAAGTAAGGAGAATACTGTAACTGCCTTTTTCCCATTTATCACTTTTTCGTCGAGAAGTCTCTCGGAGTAAACGCCGGTAGAAGTCAGATCGTCTTCATATACTAACAAGGACGCATTAGTGTACTTTAACAAAAAGTCCTTATCATACATATCGTTTTTGACCATGTAATATATTACACTTAGTAAAAAAGCTGTATCAGTTCCGGGTCTGATGGGTATCCACCTCTCAGCATACCTTTCTACTATAGCAGACTTTCTGGGATCTAATACAGCTATTCTTAACCCTTTCTTCCTACCTTCGTCTATTCTTCTAACAATGTCCGGTACTATACCTTCCAACGGATTTCTCCCGATAAAGACTATGAACTTGGCGTTAGGGTAATCGGGGTCAACACTCCTAGGTCCTTCGGTGCCGAGTACTAATTCTGAAGCTACAGTTCTTGGGCCATGGCATACGGACTCATGTCCAATTAAATTAGGAGTCCCATAAAGAGCTGCAAATCTTTCTAAGAGTTCTTTCCCATAATCATGAAAAGTTATAGCAAGATATTCAGGATGATCTTCATCTAATAATTCCTTCAAATACTTAACCACGATATCCAGTGCCTTATCCCATGTTGTTGGAACTAAGGTGTCACCTTGTCTTATCAAAGGTGATTTAAGCCTATCAGGATGCGTTAGAAGGAAAGGTCCAGCGGCACCCCTACCACAAATTCCAGGCTGTGGATGGTTTTTGTTTGGAGCAACTCTCACTGTCTTTCCTTCAATTGATGTTATAATTCCGCAAGCGTTCTTACACATGTAGCATCTTGCAAACGGCATGCAATTATGATTCAATTCTATATTTTTAAGATTACCGAACTTGAAGGGTTGATCAGGGAAGTGGAGGAAATATCCTTTAGCTCTATAAAAAGACTTATCGATGAGGGAGAAAAGTTAACTGTCTTCAATTCCATATCGTGGGATAGAGAAGATTATGTGTTTTTAAACACTTACATAGAAGGATCACAAAAGACAAACGATGGTTATCTTGTGAGGGTTAAGGTACCCTCTGTAGGTTATTCGGAGGTAAAGATTGTTAATGTAAATCCAGTAAAAGTGGATGGACTTACGATGGAAAACGAATACCTTAGAGTGGTCTTAGACGAAAAAGGTAAAGTTGTCTCGCTTTATGACAAAGAAAATCGTAGAGAGATACTGAAAGCATCTTCTAGTAGACTCATGATCTACGAAAGTATACTGGGTTGGGCTGACACATGGGATATTGAACCTTCTTATAAAGATACACAATTCGAACTTGATGCCGAGAAATATGAAGTCAGGGAAAAGGGGCCCTTAAGAGCGTGTATAAGATTTTATTATACTTTCAGAAACTCCACAGTAACGCAAGATACTTGCCTATACGCAAAAAGCAGGAGAGTGGACTTTAAGACTACTGTTCAAATGCTCGATAGGGAGTTAATACTGAAATCCTGGTTCTTCTTCGATTTAAACGTAACAGAAGCCACCTTCGAAATACCTTATGGGATACTAAAGAGACCCACAACTAAAAACATCAGCTGAGAGAGAGCGAAGTTCGAAGTTCCCCTCATGAAGTGGTTAGACCTATCTGAGGACGACTACTGTGGAGCCATTTTAAACGACGGAAAATACGGTACAGCGGTAGAAGGTGCTAATGTGGGAATTTCATTAGCTAAGACTCCTATTTACCCTGACTACGCTACCGACACAGAAATCAACACTTTTATTTACTCTGTCTATCCTCATAAGG
>NZ_JBBHKU010000023.1:0-41591 GCF_037389295.1 Stygiolobus sp. RP850M
TAAGACATCATATACGAACCGGGGCATAAGAACTGTTTGCCAACTACTATTGCATCTGGCTCAAGGCTTAGAATAGCGTCCATCGTCATCTCCTTGCTTCCAACACCAGGGTTCTCGTACTGTTCAACTTCCTTCTTTTCCTCGTTTATAATTCCTATTATTTCAGCTTCATCTAAGGGTTTTAAATTATAGTCTTTATCATATGTTACAGCTATTTTCATTTCACTTACTATCCAATTACGGGGATAATAAATTCGCATTAAATAAAGGTTTGCAATTATTCGTTATCAAATTATTTTAAGCAAGAAATAAGATAGTTCTCATGGAAGGCAAGACCCACGTTAAGATAGTGTATTGTAGACCATGTGGCTATCTGGATAGAGCATTAGATCTAGCAAGAGACGTTCTAAGCTATTTTGAAAATACAATCATTGAGCTAGAGCAAGGTAGTAACGGTATATTTGATATTTATTTGAACGGAAATTTGATCTTCTCCCGCTATAAGGAAAGGAGGTTCCCACAAAACGAGGAAATCCTTAAGGAGATAGGAAAGCTTAAGATGTCGATATGAATTAAGATAAAAAGTACAGATGAAGAGAAGAAATAGGGAGAAAAATTAAAAAAAGAGAAAAATTTAAAAAAAAAAATTAAAATTTTCTAGGAGGCTTGTCTCGATACTCTATGGGCAATACCTATCTTCTCTAGTTCGGTCTTAACTAGGTTAAATCCTTTAATTACGCCGTTAGATACTGGCTCTACAATTGCTGACATAGCAACTACTGTGTGGTTAGTAAATGTGGTGTTAACTTTAGTGAAAGGTAGGGTAAGTTATGGTGAGAGTGTAAGTTTGGGTGAGGTTACTAATTCGTTAGTCATGACGTTTAGTGGAGATTATGATATAGTCGTAGCTAATATCTGCCCGTCTATGAACGCTGGGGAAAGAGGATAAACTTCTTCTTTCCTTATTAGCCCTGATAATCCGAGTTCAGAGAATCCAACTATAAGCATTATTGTACCTATTAAGTAGCCCCAGAAGTGTGCCCACGCCATCTTGGCTGAATACCAAGACCTCTGTGTCATCATCGGTAACATTAAGTATAGAGCAGCAAATCCAGCAGGAACTATTGAGAACAATATCATCGCATGGAAATGAGATACTACGTAATAGCCCTCATGAGATATTGCGTCAAATGAAATAACTGAATTGGATATTCCCATAACACCTCCATATATTGAACCAGCGAAAGACAACACTGTCCAAGCTGCTAGCAGGTTCCACTTAATAT
This sequence comes from Stygiolobus sp. RP850M, assembly GCF_037389295.1. Taxonomy (NCBI): domain Archaea; kingdom Thermoproteati; phylum Thermoproteota; class Thermoprotei; order Sulfolobales; family Sulfolobaceae; genus Stygiolobus; species Stygiolobus sp. RP850M. The sequence continues at coordinate 1,287 of NZ_JBBHKU010000023.1, forward strand.
TAGCTCCTTTTACAGTAGCAAACAAGTTAAAGAATGTCATCATTGAAGGCACTACAATACCCTCTGTCAACACCTCTACCAACACTTTTACTTCGGGAGGTAAATTAACCATGTATAGGTGGTGTATCCCTAGCGGACCGGTGGAGAATATTAAGTATAGTACTGCAGATACCCTTGCCAACTTTTCACTGTATAGTGGTTTACCCGCAAGGGTCGGTATCAGTAAGTACAAGGAAGCTACAGCTGGGAACCATGCAATATAGACTATTCCGTGCCATAATGTCACAAAGGATATCTGGTCAGCAATTACGTTGTAACCTACTAACTTGTAAAATGCTAGTAAGTCCCATAGTGTAGTCACTACTTCACCAGAATAGCTCTCTAACATTAATATTGCTACTACTAAACCGAACACCAGAAATATAGGTAATTTTTCATTCCTACCCTTTGAAGCAAGGTAGAAGTGATATACATACCAACCCGTCATTAAATATATTCCAGCGTCCATTAAAAGCCATGCTATGTACCAGAAGGGAGATACTACGTATAGGGAGTATCCAGGGATTCCTATTGGTGCAAGGTAGTACCAACCAGTAGCACTAAAATAGTTGTCAAAACCTTGTTGTTGAGTTATAATAATAGGGCCTTCGAAGAACATGAAAGAGATGTTGAATAATACGAAGCCTAGGTTAAACACCCACTTAGCTCTCGGCTGGATTAGCAACATCCTAAATGTGAAGTAAATGAATACTGCAAGAATTAGTTGTTGAGCAAACCCGAACAAGTCCCTGATTGCGTGAAGTGTTACAGACGCGTACCATTCCTGAGGAGTTAGAGGTAAGAACTGAGCTACCCCCCAAGCAAACTCTTGAACTCTAACCATAAAGGCGTCTATAATCCCTAGAATACCCCATATGACGCTTAGTACTATCATTCCCATTGTAACTCTCGTAACCCACTCCTTATCTAATTGGAATAATGCCTTTACTAAATCAGCCAGTTTTCCCATAACGAAGTTAAATCCCAAATATCCTCCAATTACAGCTCCTCTAATAAGCCCCCTCAAAAAGTCTCCTGCGCTCATTTTAATCTACCTCACATTTTTTATTTAATCTGATATAAACGTAGTTTTATAAAAGATATATATGTATTTCAAATCTTTTTAAAATAATACTTAAATATGGTGAAAAAATATCGATAAAATAAAGTAATTTTTCTAACAAAATAGATCAGAGAAAGTATTTATTTCTCTAGCATAGGTATAATCAGGGATGAATACCTTAACAACTGAGGTATTAAAAGATTATGCTAAAATAACCTTCAACACTGGCGGAAAATACAACGTAGTGAATAAGGAATTTATGTACGACGTGATCGATACATTAAGGAAGTTAGACAGTGATAAGGACGTAAGGTTTATAGTGCTAACTGGAGCAAACAAGAACTTTGGAGCTGGAGCTGATATAAAGGAGCTAAAGTTGGCAAATGAGAACAGAGAATATGCAACGAATTTTTTCTCTACAATGTTCGAAATGTATAGAACCATTATAAATCTCAACAAACCAGTAATCTCGATCGTAGAAGGAATAGCTTACGGTGCGTCAATGGAAATACTTCTCGTTTCGGACATCGTGATTGCCTCTTCTTATGCTAGATTTGCGGCACCTGGGGCTAAGATAGGAGTATTCCCACCAGTCCTTGTGACTATAGGTAAAGATGTTATAGGAATTAATAATGTGATCAGGATTGCCCTTTTGGGAGAAGAACTAAGTGCTGAGGAAGCAAAACAGATAGGGCTAGTCCACTTCGTAAGTGATAACTTGGAAGGTGAAATACAGAAAGTTATGGATAAACTCAGACTTATGGCTCCTTCGTCTCTAATGAGTATGAGAAGACTTATTTTCAAAAAGTATGAAAGTGAGTTAGAGTCAGCTTTCAAACTTCTCATAGATCAAGTTTTAACTAAAGACGCAACTAACGGGATCTTAGCGTTTTTGACAAAGACGAAGGCTCCTTGGGTTCCACAATAAGATTATAAAGTGTTTTTACTTTTTCCCCGTCAGTTTATCTTATACCTCTCTGAGCCTTAACAACCTAGAACCAATTCCCAAGAATACTACGGTAAGGATGAATATCACTCCTAAATACACCGGGTTAGGAAGTTCACCGAGGACTAATGTTGCTCTGACCACATCGTTTAGCAATGATACTGGCTGGTACTCGGCAAACACCTTCAGAAATGACGGAAATATAGAGGGAGAGAAGAAAGCGTTACTGATGAACATTAAAGGTAAAACTAGGAAATTGGCAACTATGTTAGACAAGAACACTTTCTCCTTGGGTGTTAAACCAAGAATCGCTGCACCTAAACCTGAAAACATAAGAGTCCCTAATACTAGACCTGCTAAAAACGGAAGTCCTAGATCTGGCAAAAAACCCATTAACGCACCTACTACTAAGGTAGCGATAGAAGAGAGAATTGTGATTACTACCTCGTAGATCATCAAAGCCAAGACCCATTCATAATCCTTTATTGGCGATGAGGCTAACCTCTCTACAAGCCTATCTCTATAATATCCACTACCAACACCGGTTACCCCAAACAGACCATTAGATAGGGTTATTACTCCGACTACACCTGAAATCTCATAAGCTACTGGAGTAGCTCTCGTAATAGTTTCTTGAGCTGTAAATGGTGTTTGCTCATGTAAGTAATACAAAGACAGATATGACTTCAATAAGGGAATATAGTTACTTGTCAGTTGGCTGTAATATATTACTTTAGAAGTAGAGTTAACAAAAATTGCGTTATACAACGTGACGTAATTGGGATTACCTCCAACATAAGCAATAAATAGTTTACTCTGATTGAGGTATGAAGCTATTTCCCCACTATTATTTCCGGCAACATAAACCATTATATGGAGTTGAAAAGCTTGACCGAGTAATGAGAAAATGAAGGCGAGTATTAATGGAAATACTATTACAAAGCCCAGGGTAACTCTACTTCTCAAATTGTCTTTAATGATCGCAACTGCAGTAGGGATAACGTTCCTCATTGATCAACACCCTCTAGTTGTCTCATAAGCTCTAAGTAAGCTTCCTCTAAACTTTCCTTTTTGAACTCATTTACGAGTTCGCTTGGAGTTGACAACTTAACGATCTCACCCTTATAGATTACAGCTACACGGTCTGAGAGCTTTTCCGCCTCGTCTAAGTAATGAGTTGCCAAAAAAACTGTGATCCCCTTGTCCTTCAAAGACTTCACAACCTCCCAAATGTTCCTCCTAGACTTGGGATCTAGACCAACTGTAGGTTCGTCTAAATAGACTATCTTTGGATTACCGACTATTCCACAAGCTATCGCTACCCTTCTCTTGAGTCCTCCAGATAACTCCCTAAACTTTTTATCCTGATGTTCTTTTAACCCCAACTCCTCAATCACGTCGTCCACAGTGTCAACTTTGTAAAGCTTTGCGAAATACTGGATATTCTCTCTTACAGTCAATTCGGAGAAACCCTGAAACTCCTGAGGTACTACACTTACGATCTCTCTTATCTTCTTACAGTCCTTCGGAACTTCATAACCTGCTACAGTAACTTTTCCCTTAGTTGGTTTAAGGATGCAGGACAAGATCTTTATGGTTGTTGTCTTCCCTGCACCGTTGGGTCCTAAAAAGGAGAAGACCTCGCCTTCTTTCACTCGTAGCGATATCCCTCTTAATGCCTCTACTCTGTTCTTGTAAACCTTCCATAAGTCCTCGATGACTATGATGTCCATAAATATCATTGTCGTTTATTTACTATTATGCGTTTCGGAAAAATTCCAATTAACTCATTTTTAAACAAAATTCCTCATGAGGACTGCGTAGTTTGTCCAAGTATAGGTGAAGACGACGCTTACGTAGATGTAGAAGGCAAATATTTGGTAATCCATTCGGACCCTATAACCGAGGCAGGAAAGAATGCCGGTTTTTTATCAGTAGTTGTTGCGTGTAACGATGTTAATATGAAGGGAGTACGTTGTAGGTGGGTAACCACGGTTCTATTGTTGAAAAGTGAGGACTCACTTGACAACGTAATTGAGGGGATAAACGAAGCTTGTAAACTACTCGGATGTAATGTAGTAGGCGGTCATACGGAAGTAACTCAAGGGGTGAAGAGAGATATTGTTGTAACTACTGCCTTCTCCTTCTCAGATAAGATAATGAAGTTATCCGACGCTAAAGAGGGAGATTACGTATTGGTTTTCGGAACGGCGGGAATAGAGGGGACTTGGATTCTCGCTAATGAATTCGAAGAGGAGCTTTTGAAAAAGGGGGTAAGAGCGGAGGTCATAAAAAGATCTAAAGGATACAAGTACAAGATCCCAGTACAAGACATTGCATTAAAGGTAAAGGACTACGCTATAGCGATGCATGATGCTACGGAAGGCGGTGTTTACCAAGCCTTGCTTGAGGTAGCCAAAGCCTCAAACCTAACTCTCGAGGTAAAGTCTGAAATTCCGGTGTCGGAAGAAACGGCAGAAATAGCGAGAGCGTTGAATATTAACCCGTATCAACTCATTTCTTCAGGTTGCTTCATTACGGTTGCTAAGAGTCCCGATGTTAAAAAACTGGAGAGTATTGGAGGTAAGGTAGTAGGTGTACTTAAAAAAGGAGAGCCGAAGCTAATTATTAACGGTAAAAGTTATACCGAAGACTTCGAAGAGGAGTTGGTTAGAATTGAAAGCTATTATAATGGCGGGAGGTAAAGGAACTAGGTTCACCCCTTTAAAACCACTAGTGGAGGTTTGTGGCTTACCCTCTTATTATCGCGTTTATCAAGTAGCTAGGATGTTTGCAGAAGAAGTCTTCTTAGCAATTACTAATTCTTCTCCTTTAATTTTCTCTGCATTGTCTAAAATAATAACAGAGGGACGAGGTTATGAAATGGATGTATATGAAGCTGTTAAGACGGTAGGTGTCCCGACTTTAGTCTTTCCAGCTGATACCCCTATTATACCTATTGACGCTGTTGAGATCCTCATCAGTTCATGCGAAGCGGATATTTGCTCCTTGAAGAACCACGGGGATTACGTAGGGATAAGCTTGTGGAGGGGGTTTAACACGAGTAATTATCAAGACGTAGAGTACTCCTCTTCAAAGATTTATAATGTGAACACGTATGAGGATTACGTTAGAGTGAATTATTTATGCAGGATAGGAGTATAATGTTCAATGAGTTACGAGAAACCACCTAGAATTTTAATTATATATCATGTAAGGGGGATACTCGCAATCGTCTACATTTTTTTCGCCTTTTTAATGCTGATAGTCACTATTGGTTATTTCACATTCCTCTTTAAGAGTATTGGTTTAAACGACGTGTATAGCTTTCTCTTAGCTTTCAGTTTCTCATTTCTCAGTTTTGCCTTCAGCCCGGTTAATATAGTCTTAAAGGAGATAGATAGGGAGGCATTGATGCCCAGTGTTGACGTAATTTATGTTTTCGGCATTCCTTTGTACGTACCAAGACTTTCATACGAAATAAGGAAAACTTTAGTTGCGATAAACGTTGGGGGAGCAATCGTACCCGTAATAATATCCTCTATCTTATTGATTTTCACTGCTGAACTTTCCTATTTTATCCCTCTTCTGATTATGGTTAACACGTTGATAGTAGTTCTAGTTTCTCATCACTTTTCGAAAGTAATGCCCGGTGTAGGAGTCGCAATGAACCCTTTGATTGCGCCAGTCACTTCATCATTCGTGAGCTTGATCTTCTTCTTTAGTACACCACTTTTCGTTCCTATTTCCGCCTACATAAGTAGTGTTTTAGGAACACTCATCGGAGCCGACTTACTTAACATGAATAAGATCATTAAGGCAAGTCCACAGATAGTGAGCATTGGAGGTATGGGGACGTTCGACGGCATTTTTTTGTCCGGTGTATTTTCGATAATGATCGGGGAATTTCTTCTGGCACTAGTCAGGTGACATTTTTTCCTTTCACGACTTTAATTTTATAAGGTGTTGTCACGTAAATATATCTCGATTAGGGATGAGTCTTTGACAAGTACTTGATAAGTAGACAAGAATTAAAGGTTCTAATTAGAGAATTAAAGAAATGGAGTGCACCAGCAACAGTCCTACTCTCCTTATACATACCTCCGGGCAGACCTGTACCAGATGTTCTTAACCTATTGAGACAAGAAGCGTCTATAGCACAGAACATTAAGTTAAAGCGAACGAGAGACGCTGTAACTTCAGCTATACAGTCCGCTATTGATAGGTTAACCCAAATCAATAAAGTCCCAGATAACGGTTTAGTATTGTTCTGCGGTGAAAACTTCGACACAAATGATTTCAAATGTTTCATGTTCTCGCCACCCGAAAAAGTACCCATATTCTTCTATCGTACTGATAAGTCTTTCCATACGGAATTCTTGGAGGACATGGTAGAGGAGTCAGACGTATATGGGTTAATAATAGTTGAGAGGGACTATGCGACGATAGGTATACTGAAAGGTACCAGAATTCAAGTCTTAGAGGAGTTTGAGGGTTTCGTTCCAGGGAAACACATGATGGGTGGTCAGTCACAGCGAAGAATTGACAGAATCATTGAGGAAATGTACGCTAACTTCCTTAAAGAGGTAGGAGAGAAAGTAAATGCGTTCTTCATACCGTTCGTCGAAAACAAAAAGATGAAAGGGATATTAATAGGAGGTCCCGGGTACGCTAAAAAGGACTTTTACGAAGGGGACTATATGGATTACAGGCTGAAGAAGCTAGTATTACAACCATTGTTTGATGTACCAGATCAAGGTGATGCAGGACTTAAGGAGTTAGTAATGAAAGCTCAGGATTTACTGAAGAACCAGAAGTACATTCAAGTGGAGAACTTACTTGAAGAGATAAAATACCACCTTGCTAAGGATGACGGACTTGTGATTTACGGAATTAGTGATATAAGAAAAGCGTTACAGATGGGTGCGATAGACTCACTAGTTGTGTATGATGAGCCTGGCTCGGAGCTGGAGAAACTGGCACAAGAAGCGGAGAACTACGGTGCGAAAGTGTACGTGATAGGAGATGAACTTCCTGACGGGGAATGGGTAAAGAAGACTTTCGGAGGAGCTATAGGTAAGCTAAGGTATAAGGTATACTAGGATAATAATTAACTCACTTTTTAGCAAATCACATTTTTATCGCATGCTAAGATAAGAGATCTCTTCTTTTCATTTCTTGAAGTATTTTCTGTAATGGAATAGGTGGTTTTACACCATAACTTTCTAAAAACTTCTTCTCTAGCTCCTCAGTTTTAACCCCCTCATTCATTAGTTTTCTTACAAGGTTTATTTCGTCCTCCCAGTAGTTCCAAGGATACATAAACCATGTCCAGTCCTCCACTATTGAAGCTACATAATCTGGCTTAACCTTAGCTACTGGCTTAATGTATTGCATTGTAGCTGTCTTGATCACTGCAGGAGAGAAATTCTCAGATACGTATTTCTTCGCTAACTCAACACTGTCACCGGTATCAGTTATATCGTCCACAATCAAAGTCTTCTTACCACTTAAGTCCAGCCTATACGCGTACTTAACCTTAGCCTGAGGAGTGTGTGAAGCGGTTTCCACCCAATGTTCTACCTTTATGGACAACACATCCATAACTCCTAATACATCGGCAACTATTCTTGCTGGTACCAAACCTCCCCTTGCTATTGCTATTATTACGTCGGGTTGATATTTATCCTCTTTAATTATTTCCGCGAGTCTTGTTGACCACTCTACAACTTCATCCCATGTTACTACCTTAACGGGTATCTTAGGCAATTCAACACTCCCATGACATCTATATCTAAACCTTTATCAAGTTTATGGTTTATACTTTTTATATCTGAACGTAAAAAACTCTTTGATGATTGAACTAAAAGATAAGACAACAATCGGGATAATAGGGGGTTCTGGAGTATACGATCCGAAAATACTCACAAACGTGAAGGAGATAAAGGTCTATACACCTTACGGTCAACCCAGCGACAACATAATTCTCGGTGAGTTAGAGGGGAAGAAAGTGGCCTTTTTACCCAGACACGGAAGAGGACATAAAATCCCTCCTCATAGGATAAATTACAGAGCTAACATATGGGCGTTAAAAGAGTTGGGGGTTAAGTGGGTAATTTCTGTCTCAGCTGTTGGGAGCTTAAGGCTCGATTATAAGCCTGGCGACTTCGTAATCCCTGACCAGTTCATAGACATGACAAGAGGTAGAGAATATACATTCTTTGACGGTCCCGTAGTCGCTCACGTATCGATGGCAGACCCATTTTGTAACCACCTCAGAAGGATAATAATAGAGTCAGCGAGGGATTTGGGAATAACTACTCACCCTTCCGGCACCTACATATGTATAGAGGGTCCTAGGTTCTCGACAAGAGCCGAAGGTAAGGTCTGGAAGGAAGTCTTCAAGGCTGATATAATAGGGATGACTTTGGTTCCAGAAGTTAACTTAGCTTGCGAGGCACAGATGTGTTACGCGACTATAGCAATGGTTACGGACTACGACGTTTTCGCGGATATACCAGTTACGGCTGAGGAGGTTACTAAAGTCATGTCCGAGAACACTGAAAAGGCCAGAAAGCTCCTATACGAAGTTATCAGGAGGTTACCAGAGAAACCTAATGACGGAGAGTGTAGTTGTTGCAATTCCCTAAAGACCGCTTTAGTCTGAACCTCTTCTCGATTCCTTTTTTATCCTCAATCGGCTCGGATTTCACTATAGTGTACAACAGAAAGAGTGAATTGGAAGCGTTCACTCTTTACAGAGCCCTTTCACAACTGTCGGAGAAAGTTGTGAGGCTCGTTAATTTATACGACTTCTTATTCTCGGAGAAGCCTTACGCGGACGTTAATAACGTAATTGCGTTTCTACACGACAAAAACGACGTCATCCCTTTTTTGGACTCCATGTGGTCTCTAGGAGGAAAAGGATATCTGATAACGTGTAACGTAGACATGAAGAAGGAGAAAAGTAAGGGTGATGTGGAAATCTTGAGTAAAGAAGGAGAGTTATGTGAAATGGAGACGTCTTTATCTCTCCTCAAGGAAATCTCGTCCATAAACAAAAACAAGAGGAGTGAGGAAATATTAAAGGAGCTTAACTCCCTTAACACATTAGAGGAATGGTTGAAAGAAAAAGTTAAGGAAGTAGATTTCAACGGTTTAATTGTTCTCTCCCCGCTTCTTTTACCCGCACGCAATTTAATGCAGAAATACCTTAATACTGAAATAAAGAGCCACGAGGATTTTCTTGATTCTAGCAATACATATACATTTATAACTACTGGAGCCGATGTTTTAACGGTCAGGCGTATGGAATTCGAACTTAGGGCTAAAGGAAAGAACGTGAGGGAGATTATCTTCGACGTTGACCCTTTACTTGCACCAGTTTATTTATCAATTTTAACATATTTATTTAAGCAACCCGCGAGAGTGTTATGAAGTGGATTTTCTAACTTATTGGCGACGTACTAAAGAGATCGTTGATAAGCTCATTGAAGATTACTTATCAGATATAAAGGACTGGGAGTTATTGGAAGTGAGTAAATACATTCTGAAGGACGGTAAGAGGTTCAGGGCAACGCTTACCATGTTCTTCACTGAAGCTTTAGGAGGGGAACAGTCGAATTCATATAAAGCTGCTTTAGCCTCTGAAATCCTTCACTCATCTTCCCTAGCCTTAGATGACATTGTTGATTACGACCTTACAAGGAGAGGAGTGGAGGCGGCTTGGGCAGTTTACACAAACAGAAGGGTAATATTCATTACCAACTTTCTTATTCCCTCCGCATTGAACATTATCTCGAGTTACGGGGAGAGGGCATTAAAGTTAAGTATTGACCTCTGGAGGGACACTGCTATAGGTGCATTAAAGGACATTTTCGGTACCCCTGTAGATTATATGAAGACTATAGAGTATAAGACTGCGAGTCTCTTTAAACTGTCTACAATGCTGTCTGCTTTTGCAGCGAAAAGAGAAGAGGTGGTGGATATTATGATAGAATTGGGAAAAGAACTGGGAATAGCTTACCAGCTCATAGACGATTACATAGACGTGTATAAATACGAAAAAGGAGAGTTGAAGGTATTGGTAGGGAGTGCAAAACAGCTTTATGACTTGAAAGGTGCAGATTACAAGGAATATGTTAAGGCCGAATATACTAGTGCTGTATCTAACTATTTATCGTTGGTGAGAAAAATAGACGTAAGACAAGAGTTTAGGGAAGCTGTAATATCTATTCCCGACTTCCTTACAGCGGGTTTACTTAACGAGGCGGGTATTAATAAACTATAAAAACGACTCATATGAGGAAAAGATTGGTGATAACTTATTAAAATTGCAGTAATCCACGAGTCTCAAAAGGTCACTGAGGCTTCTAAGCAACTACTTCTAGAAATAAAGAATAATGGTCATATTGCAATATATTTAAGGATTTCACAGATAAATCCGGTCATTACGACTAATGGTGTAGAATTTACATATGGAGGAAAGACATTAATGATAGACGGAGGAGTCGTAAGGAACTTAGGTTTCATATCCTCCACTGAACAACTTATCAAAAGATTCGACACTCTGAAAGCTATGGAAAACAACGGTGTAACGTTAATTAATAGGCCTGAATCCATGTTCATCGCTAGAGATAAGTTTAGCAGCTTAGTAAAGCTAAAAAGTGCAGGGATCCCCATACCTGAGACCGCATTAGTGGAGAGTCCCTTTGAAGCTATGAGACTTGCAGAGCGATGGAAAGAGGTGGTAATAAAACCCTTGGTGGGAAGCCTTGGTCTCGGAGCAGTAAGAGTTACAGACCCAGATATAGCGTTCAGGATAGCTAAATCAATTTTGTCTGTAAATCAACCCATGTACATACAGAAATACGTGAGAAAGCCGGAAAGAGACATAAGAGTCTTCGTGGTTGGAGATAGAATAATAGGCAGTATATACAGGATAAACAAAACCTCTTGGAAGACCAATGTTGCTCAAGGGGCTTTAACACAAGTTATCCTACCGGACAAATACCTTGAGGAGATAGCATTGAAGTCCACAACCGTCTTGGGACTTGATTACGCTGGTCTCGACATAGTCGAGGATTTAGATGGTGGTTATAAAGTGCTTGAGGTAAACGCGGCTCCGCTCTGGAAGGGATTTTATCAAGCGACTAACGTAAACCCTGCAAAATATATTATCCAGCACCTGATTCAGAAAATTAAGAAATGAGGACTAAAAAACCGGCTGAAAATGTGATGACGAGCTCTCGCACCGATCAGTCTAAAATTACACTTCTCAATTCCTTAATAGTCCGTAAGACGAACATTGTATATGTTGAAGTTACTCCGTCCATATTTCCTATCATATCGAGAACCTTTGCTAACTCCTCCCTTGTTTTAACTCTCACCTTTAATAACGCGTAAAATTCACCGGTTACATCATAAACCTCCAAAACCTCTTTGAACTCGGAGATCTTCTTCAAGATTCCCTCATATTTTTTGGGATCAGCTTTAATCATAACGAAAGCTACCACGTTATAACCTATCACTTCAGGGTCTATATCTACGTAAAACCCCTTTATGACACCGTTCTCTCTCAGTCTCTTCATCCTCATGTGTATTGTAGATTCACTTAAATTCAGCATTTTAGCTATCTTAGAAAACGGAGTCCTCGCATCTTCCTGAAGTATCTTTATTATCTTTTTATCTATATCATCGAGAATATAGGTCATAATAGTGACCTCCCAAACAACTTAATTAAATCGGACATGCCAAAGTCTCCTATAGCTATTCTATATACAAGGTCTGGGTCACTTTTAGTTATTAGCTTAGAAAGTAGACCAATACTTATGATTTTCTTCTTGACACTATCTATTATTTTAGCTTGGGCTTGAATCGTGAAGTATAGTTTTGAGGCTTTGAACTCCTTAACGAAATCCTTATCCCCTAAAAGCGTATCAGCGTAAATTTTGGAGCTCAGTATGGAAGGTCTTATACCCTCTCCAGTGAGAGGATATACAGTACCTAAAGCTTCTCCGACATAAGTCTTCTCGTTAAGCCTCAACTCATCTATACCATAATCCGAGACCCTAGCCCCGTGAAAAGTGAATACTCTACCCTTCACTAATTTAGATAATCTTTCCTTTAGAAAACTAACATCGGCATAACCTCCTATCCCTATCTTACTACCTTTATCATCGGGGAATATCCACGCATATCCTAACAAATCGCTGTAGAAGTAAAACTCAACTATCTCTGGGTCTATCTTGTAGTCCGTAATATATTGAATTGCCGGTACCGTATGATCCTTAGGTAGTTCATAATGACCGTTAGAAATTACTACCTTATCCGCGTTAATCTTCTCACCGTTAACCAAATAGTACTCCTCTTTACCCCCTTCTCTCTTCCTGATGACTTTTGAATTAAACTTAACGTTGAGCCTTTCGGCAAGATGTTTCAGAAACAAGGGTTTATTTATAATATAACCGAGAGTTTGTTTTCCCCTTATGTCGTGTATAAGCTTATCGTTCAAATAAATCCTGAAGCCTTTGATCTCGCTAATTATACTATCTTTCGTGATCGGGAGTAAGGACTCAACCCCGCTCATAAGACCCCAAGCACAAGGTTTTTTTCCGACATCGTCTAACGCTTCATAAACAGTAGCGTTATATTTTGTACCTTTCAAAAACCAGGCTAAAGATAGTCCAGCAGGCCCTGCACCTACTATCGCTACCTCCATTTCACCCACTTCTCCTAAAGTATAAAAATACCAGAATAGCTACCACTAAAGTTCCTGAATATAAAATTATTAGTGGGTAAAATGAACTCAAAAACCTTCCGATCACAGAACCTATTATCAGTACCAGAAGAAAAGGTACGTAACCGTTGCTGAAGTAAAGTAAGTCCTTACTAATCATAGAGGGTAATATGTCTTTCAGCAAAAGGAGGAATTGGACTATGAATGGTATTATGAATATTAGACCAGTCTCCGCAAAAAGTTTCGGTTTTGAATAGGCTGAGAAGAATATCCCTAACGTTACACCTACGGCGAATACACCGGAGAAGTACGTCCCTACTACCTTTCCCTTAAGTGTTTCCCAAGTACGGTTAGAGTACATAATATAAAGAACTATAATGAGACCTATTGCTGAAGCTACTAAGAACGCTGGATAATTTAAAGCATATGCTGGCACTGTGGGAAGTATAAGCAATATTACCGAAAGTAACACCGTAGTCCTCGTCTCCAATTTGGTTCAAAAAGAATAATGAATACGAGTTATAAAATTCTAATGCTAACCCTTTCTGAGAAAATAAAAAATAGTTAAAATACATAATAGTAATAACGGGTTTAGGATTGAAGATCCTAGTAATGGGTAACATAAGGTTTCCAGAACCGCACGTCGAAAGTACATTATCTTCGATAATCAAAAAAGAAGAACCAGAGACTATTGTGCTTGACGGGGATACTACTCAGTGTTACTGGGACTACGAGTGTCCAAGAGTTATTGACGTCCTATATGTTATAAGGAGTATAGCCCCTTGGGCTCAGATAGTCTATATTCAAGGAGATATGGATCCTCATGCATTGAAATGTATAATGGCAGAACCTAGATATAGGGAGGAAATTATAGGTACTACAATGTACATAGCGGAGGTCTCCTCGGTTAAATACTACATACTACACGGGCATCAAGGTGACGTAGATCAGCTCAGGAGGAACGTAGGAGCAGGTCCTTGGGATTGGATAATAATTGCACAACAGAAAAGGCTTGAGATAGATAAGCTGGCAAGAGTTATATACGTAGGTGGTATCACTAGGGAGTACCCGCCGGAAGCTAGAGGATACTTAGTCATTACTGATTCTTCTCACTTCCTACGCCAAATTAAGAGCTGACCCCGAACCTTGCTCTTCTTATCATTTCGTAAATCTTGACGTCGTAATAACCTTCCTCCACGTCATATTCATCTCCCTCACTCCAAACGTTGTAGGAATTAATCCAGACAGCGTCTTTTTCACCCTTAGTGAATACTATTTCAGCCCCTAACTTCCTTAATTTCCTAGTAATCTCCTCAATTTTCTCGTCGAATTTTCGGTATATTATTTGTGCTATCACAATATAATATTGTAGTGTTTACAATAAATGAGATATTAGAAAATACTCAGTATTTCCTCAAACCAGCGAAAAACACTAATACTTTACAACAAGAGCAAAAATAGATGAAAGCATTACTAGTCCTTGTAGCAATGAAAGATGAAAACTTAGAGAAAACCTTTAGAAAGATCTTTGCAGACGTGAGGTCAAGCGGGGCTAAAAAAGTGCTTATTAACGTAATATCACAACAACCTTTCCATAAGGTCGTGGATTACATAAGGGAGCCAATGTTAGACAATATAGACATAGGATACGAACTTTTCTTATGGAAAAGGGAAGATATGGCTAAAGTCGTAGAGGAAAATAGCAAAAAAGAGTTTGATGGAGTCCTCTTATACTGTGATAACGAAAACAGGAGTTTGATAGAGAAATTATTCTCTCAATTACCTAACAATATTCGCGCAAACTTACTTAAGGATAACTGCAGAAACCCTAGTGTATAGATAAGTAGAAAATAGTTTTAAAGCCTACTAATTGAGTAAGAGAAATAGCGTGAATAGTTTGAAGGAATTAAAATATGATGTGTTAATCATCGGAGGCGGTTTTGCAGGTGCAAGTACTGCTTACCACCTAGCAGGACACGGACTGAAAGTCCTTCTAATAGACAGTAAAACTTGGAACAGAATTGGAGATAAGCCCTGCGGAGATGCTGTAAGTAAAGCCCACTTCGATAGGCTCGGTATGCCTTATCCGAGAGGGGATGAGTTGGAGAACAAAATAAGCGGTATAAAATTGTACAGCCCCGATATGGAGACTGTTTGGACTGTTAAAGGGGAAGGATTCGAGCTTAACGCACCGGCTTATAACCAAAGGATACTCAGAGAAGCAGAAGCTAAAGGAGTAGAGATATGGGATCAGACGACCGCAGTAAAACCCATAATTGATCATGATACTGTCGTAGGTGCTGTATTGAACAATAGAAGAACTAATGAAGAAGTTACGGTTTACACTAAAGTGGTAGTTGAAGCTACCGGTTACTCCAGAAGTTTCAGAAGCAAACTACCTCCAGTCCTTCCAGTAGCTGAGGACTTAGACGAAAGGGATACAGATATCGCGTACAGAGAGGTCTTATTAACTAAAGACGATGTAGAAGATAGTGACTATTTGAGGATCTATGTGACTCAAAAAGCCTCCCCCGGAGGTTATTGGTGGTACTTCCCCAAGGGTAAGGACAAAGTAAATGTGGGACTGGGAATTCAAGGAGGTATGGGATACGGAAGTATCCACGAGTATTATAAGAAGTACTTGGACACTTACGCACCTGATGTGGACAAAAATAAGTTGTTAGTAAAAGGAGGAGCACTTGTTCCGACGAGAAGACCCCTCTATTCAATGGTCTGGAATGGAATTATAGTAGTCGGCGATTCAGCTTATACAGTTAACCCAGTTCACGGCGGTGGTAAGGGCTCAGCAATGATCTCAGGGTACTGTGCAGCAAGGACTATCTTATCAGCATATGAGACTGGTGACTTTACTACAAACGGTCTATGGAACATGAACTTATGCTACATAAACGAATACGGAGCTAAACAAGCCAGCTTAGATATATTCAGAAGGTTCCTACAAAAACTCACCGATGAGGACATAGATTACGGGATGAAGAGGAAAGTCATAAAGGAGGAAGACCTACTTGAGGCAAGCGAGAAAGGGGACTTGCACTTATCAGCTGCCGATAAAGCTATGAGAGTTATATCAGCTTTAGGTAGACCCTCTCTACTGTTCAAGTTAAAGACCGTTGCTGACTACATGAAGAGGATAAAACAACTATACCTCAACTATCCTCAATCTCCTACAATGTTAAACCAGTGGAAAGAAAGTGTAGATAGGACGATACTAGAGTTTAATAACGCCATTAGTAATTAGTATAAGCAACAAAGACAACATCAACGGGGAAACTAGTGGTATCCAAAAAGTCCTTATTGTGTAGTTTCCCACCTCTTCCAAAGCAGTTACAAAGTTCGAAAGCATTTTTCCTAAAACTTTTACACCTTTTACATCTATCTCCTTAACACTAACCTTTACCTCCTTCAATTCTGAGATTGCATCCCTCGTTAGGTTTTCGGCAAGATCTAATAATTCTTTGCAATATTGTGCTGGTAAATAAAGATCTCTTATTGAAGACGCAGTACACGTGTGATCATCGGGTGTAACTAAAAGAGGGAAGTCCACAAGCTTACCTATTCTTTCTCTAATCGCTTTAGTGAGAGAAGGATCGGAGTTATTGGCATATAGGTAAATTATCCCTACTTTCTTTTCCCCATCTGAAATTACTATCACCCTCACCACATTCTTACATAGTCCTTCACAATTCTTCACCATACCTTCCTTTATAGCTACAAGTAGTGGTTTTAACGTAGCTGATCTCCTGAACTTTTTCACGTTCTCTACGTTTTCTATTATACATTTATCCGAGTGACTTGGTAATTCCTCACTTAAATACTCGTTATGACAGTCAACAATATAGTCTGCACCCTTTGTCACATAATCCCACAGTTTCAAGGGCAGGTCATCTATCCCCTTGCCAGGTCTCTCAACGAATGTGAGGGATGAGTTTGAAAACAATAATGTAACACCCCTGAAATTACAACGAGAGCTCCAAGGGTATATCCCATAAAAGGTTTGATCCTTCCAGTTTGTCTCGTTAATCTCTTCGGAAAAGACTAACTTAGCTACCTCCTTTGTTTGCTTATTGCTTGTAATATCTATCTCATGACTACCAGGACCGTGAAAAACTATGTTGTTTGGATTCAACTCTTCTAAGTGGTAAAGGAACTTAGAACTACCTATTTCACCGCTTAGCCCGAAATGTATTTTCGGCAGGACAAAGAAGTGATCTGTAAACCTAAACATACCGATCCTTAAGTTAGTTTTAATCCCTAGCCCGTCAAGGAATTTCTCTAATGCCTCGTAGTCCTTTTTAACTATCCCTTCTATGAAAGGTCTTACAATCTGTAACGACTTGAGACCCGTAAGCTTTTCTCCCTTTCTGTTCAATAAATAAACGTAAATGTAGAAAATACCCGTAATTGTAATGGAATAAATTAATATGTCTAACCTAAAGCCAAAAGCTATAGACGGTACAAAAGTGGACAAAAACATAATTAAAGTAGCTTTTGCTTCCGACTTACTAGCTAAGCTTCCATATCCGACTAGAGGGGCAATAATGCCGAAGGACAAGAGGAAGTCTCTCGAAAAAAAGGGAAAAATAAGGTAAATAAATGCAGTTAAGTCTAAGAAAAACAATGTAACTTTTAGCTCTCTCAGGAGAATTAACATTACTGATAAGTATAAGATTAATGAGATGAAATATTCTATTCCTAGCGTTAAGCTTCGTAAGTAGACTAAAGCGCTCTCAAGAACCGATATGCCGGAAATCACCTTAATATTAGGTAAACTTTTAATCTTCGAGTAATATTTTCTCGTAATAGCTTCAGAATTCACATTTTTAACAGTGATATGGGGGTTAAAATGTTGTTGTCTAAGGACGACTTAGGAGTGGATAAATTGCTTAGGAAAAGTAGCGACGAATGTGAAATTTACATAGCCGAGAAGGGAGGAAAAGTGTTTCTAATAGGGGTTTACAGCGGACAATATAGCAAATACTACTTTAAAATCACCCCAGCTTTTACCGGAAAATGGAATTGTGAAAGATTATTATACTACCCCTTCGGGTATTTCGGCTTTAGTGATAATGAAAGTGAATTAAAAATTAAGGTCAGCGAAAAAGTTAGAGAGTTTGAGACAAATGTCCTTAAATGACTACGAGTTAATAATTAGTGACGTTGACGGAGTGTTGATGAGAGAAGAAGAACCAATATGGCCTAACATATATGCGATAAGAAATTTGATCGATTCCGGCCATAAAGTATTACTCCTAACGAATAATTCAGGTTTTAGTAGAGTTCTCCTTTCTAGACAACTCAATTCCTTAGGTCTGAAAATTTCTACCGACCATATTATAACTAGCGGTACTGCTGCTGCGATCTACATGAAAGAGAAAACCGACATAAAGACCGTATTTGTAGTAGGAGAGGAAGGGCTTGTAGAGGAACTTAAAAACCACGGCTTTAGGCTCCTAAACATGAGAGACTTAGAAGAGGAGACACCTGACGCTGTAGTTATAGGCTTAGACAGGCTTTGCACATACGAAAAACTCTCCGCCGCAATGAGGGCAGTATATAACGGAGCTAAATTCATTGTTACTAACATGGATAGACTATGGCCTTCTAGGGACGGTCTTAAACTGGGTGCTGGAGCGTTGGCCAATGCCATCTCCTATGCGTTGAAAAGAACACCAGACTTTGTCGCTGGTAAACCTAACCCTTGGATGATCGAGGTAGCTTTCATGATAACAAAATTAGACAGAGGGTTTAACAAGGCCGTCATGATAGGAGATCAACTCGAGACTGACATAAAAATGGGGATCAACGCTGGTATAGACACTGTTCTAGTTTTGACAGGTATTTCTACCGCTAAGGACGTGGAGAATAGTGATGTTAAACCTAAATTTGTTGTACGTACCTTGCAAGAATTGATATGAACAAGGTTTTTAAATGAATTTACGTCAATCATCTTATGGAGAAAGTTAATTATGACGTAGTGGTTATCGGGGCTGGTTTAGCTGGATTGATGGCTTCTCATGAAATAGCTTCTTCCGGATATAGTGTTGCCGTCATTTCAAAAGTTTTCCCCACACGATCCCACTCTTCATCTGCTGAAGGAGGAATAGCCGCGTACATAGATGGAAATTCTGACCCTAATGACAACCCCGATTACATGGCTTACGACACGATTAAAGGAGGAGACTATCTTGTAGACCAAGATGCGGCAGAACTTTTAGCTTACAAATCAGGTGAGATCGTCAAGATCCTAGAAAGTTGGGGTACATTATTCAATAGACAACCCGATGGTAGAATTGCCGTAAGGTATTTCGGAGGGCAGACGTATCCTAGAACCAGGTTTGTTGGTGATAAAACTGGAATGGCACTTCTCCATACTGTTTATGAGAGGACATCAGGTCTTGGAAAAGTTGACTTTTACTTCGAGTGGTTTGCGTGGGAGCTAGTTAGGGACGAGAGCAGGGTCAGGGGAGTAGTTGCCTTCGACATGAGGAACATGATTCCGGTATTCTTCAAAGCTAGGGCTGTAGTAATTGCTTCAGGAGGCATGGGGATGCTGTATAAACACACCACTAATAGTTACATCAACACTGGCGACGGATATGCAATGGCTCTGAGAGCCGGTGTAGCGTTAAAAGACCCTGAATTCGTTCAGTTTCATCCCACAGCTCTCTATCCGTCAGATATTCTCATAAGCGAGGCAGCGAGGGGCGAGGGAGGAATCCTCAGAAACAACAAAGGAGAGAGGTTCATGGCTAGATACGCCCCTAAGAAACTCGATCTAGCACCTAGGGATATAGCCTCTAGGGCTATCCTTACCGAAGTTAAGGAAGGTAGAGGGTTCCCTGGTGGATATGTAGGTCTTGACTTAACACACTTAGGTGAAGAGTACATTAAGGAAAGACTTGCCTTGGCTTATGAAGCTGCAAAAGCCTTCGCTGGAATTGACGCTACCAAAGAGATGATACCGGTAAGACCGGCTCAGCACTACTATATGGGAGGTATAGATGTAAACATTGAAGGCAGAAACCCCGACATAATAGGTCTATTTGCTGCTGGCGAAGCCGCATGTGTTTCTGTGCACGGTGCTAATAGGCTAGGTTCCAACTCCCTGCTGGAGACTTTGGTTTTCGGTAGGGAAACTGGAAGAGCCGTAGTTGAGTTCCTTAAGTCCTATACTGAGCCATCATCAGATATAGATAAAGAGGCTGAAAAAGCGGAACAGTCAGCTTACGACGTTGTCAAGAGAGAGAGTGGAGTTCACTTCGGAGAAGTAGTCAATAAATTAAGGGAGGTCATGTGGGAGGACGTAGGTGTGTTCAGGAATGAGGACGGGATGAAAAACGCGGTATCTGAAATACTAAAGCTGAGAGAAATGGCAAAAGACACTTACGTATTGGATAAGTCGAACATTTACAACACTGAGTTCTACAACGCGTTAGAGATGAAGAACATGCTGGACTTAGCGTTAGTTATAGCTTCAACCGCACTTAACAGAAAGGAATCTAGAGGTGCCCATTACAGATTAGATTATCCGAAGAGGGATGATGAGAACTGGCTAAAACACACAATTGCATATTTGAGGGGGAACACAGTAGAGATAACCTATAAGCCCGTTAAAATTACCAAGTGGAAACCTGAGGAAAGAGTATACTAAATAAAAGGTGATGGTCATGTCCTTACAGAACGAAGAAGCGGAAGTAATAATAAAAGTAAAGAGGTTTTCCCCAGAAAAAGGTAACTGGTGGCAGGAGTATAAGTTGAAAGTAGATAGGTTTACACAGTTTACTGAAGCCTTGAGAAGGATAAAAACTGAACAAGACCCGACCCTAGCTTACAGAGCGGCATGCCACATGGCTGTATGCGGTAGCTGCGGGATGAAAATAAACGGGGAGCCGAGGCTAGCGTGTAAGACCCTAGTCTTAGATATGGTAAAGAAGTATGAAAGTAACGTAATCACTATAGAGCCAATGGACTACTTCAGACCGATCAAGGATCTGATAGTAGATTTAGATGACTTTTACCAGAGAATGTATAAAGTAAAGCCGAGACTTTATCCAAACGAGCAAGTTTTAAAAGGAGAAGCTGAGCACAGGTTGAAGCCCGAAGACCAGAGGATGTTGTGGAAGTTTGCACAGTGCATATGGTGTGGGCTATGCGTATCTTCTTGCCCGAGTGTTAGAAACGACCCAGAATTCTTGGGCCCTGCAGCTCACGCAAAGGGATTCAGATTTTTGGCAGATCCGAGGGATACAATTACTGAAGAAAGGGAGAAAATATTACTAGATAGTGCATGGAGATGCACTTATTGTTACATGTGTTATAACGTGTGTCCGAGAGATGTTGAGCCTGTTACTGCGATAAAGAAGACTAGGGCTTATACGAAGATAGCTAAGGTGAAAACACCGATTATAGAGACCGGAGAAAAACACACAGAAGCAGTGTTCAATTCAATTTTCGAAAGCGGAAAAATTGAGGAAGCAAAAGTTTACCTAAGTACTTATGGCCTCATCGGATCCTTAAGGGATATGATATTCTTACTACAGAGCGGTAAAC
Organism: Stygiolobus sp. RP850M; assembly: GCF_037389295.1. NCBI lineage: Archaea > Thermoproteati > Thermoproteota > Thermoprotei > Sulfolobales > Sulfolobaceae > Stygiolobus > Stygiolobus sp. RP850M. Next base: position 22,644 of record NZ_JBBHKU010000023.1, read on the forward strand.
TAAAGTATGCTCTTATTAAAGAGAAACCCGTAGAGAATATAACTGAAGTGAGAAAGATATTAAGAGGTGAGTAAAATGTCCTACGCCTATTACCCTGGCTGTGCATCTCACGGACTTTCGAAAGATGTGGATATAGCTACTAGGAAGGTCTTTGAGACTCTTGGTCTCAAGTTAGAGGAAGTCAAAGACTGGAACTGCTGCGGGGGAGGCTTCTTAGACGAATATGACGAAATAGGTCACATTGCCTTAAATCTCAGGAACTTATCCATAGTCGAGAAGATGGGCCATACTAAAATGGTCACACCGTGTAGTGTATGCTTACACAGTCACAGATTAGCTACGTTCAAGTATAAAGAGAATAAGGAATTGAGAAAAGAAGCAGAAAAGAGAATGAAGGGAACCTCGATTAGTTATCAGGGTAAAGCAACTGCAGAACACATAGTGTGGGTATTAGTAAGAGACGTAGGAATTGAGAAAATCAAGGAAAGGGTAAAGAGACCTTTAACTGGATTGAAGGTAGCATCTTACTATGGTTGCCAAATGCTAAGACCAGAGGAAATCATGGGTTTTGAACCCGCATTTAAACCTCATAGTATGGAAGACCTGATAGCTGCTACTGGTGCTACCCCAGTTCCATTCCCTATGAACAAGGCTTGTTGTGGATTTCCTCTAATGGGTAGCAATCCTAAAGTTGGGATTAAGCTCGCTTTTAATGTACTCAAAAGTGCCAAGGATCAACAAGCGGACATATTGGTTCATCCTTGTAGCCTCTGCCACTTACAATTAGACTCGCTACAAACTAGAATAATGAGTGAATTTAACGTGAATTGGACAATGCCTGCGATTTATATCACGCAATTGCTGGGACTAGCTTTCGGATTTTCACCCGAAGAGTTAGGGATAGGTAAATACGCTACCGAAATATTAAAGAGTAAGGGTGTTATTTAATGGATGAGGAAGCTATTATTAACGTTTTCACTAAACTAGGAGGAAAGATTACGAAAGGCTGGTATACAGTAAGTGAGAGGCCTGGTAAACCACCGTTTGCTAAGGAATTTGAGTACTCTTTCGGTAATTTCTGGGGGAAAGTTCACTTAAGAAATGAAGGAGACTTATACGTTTATATTATTTCTAAGGATGTATTTAATTGGAAGGACAGAGTTAAAGATCTAAAGTTAAGAGGAGAAATCGTAGACGCTGCAGGCGGTCTGATGTGGATAAAAGAAGAAAATGAGAAAAACTTAGAAGAAGACTTGAAATATTTACAGTCATACCTTTCTTCAGTAAAAACTTCCTCATCACATTAGTCAGAGTTCGGGTCTCTCAACATTTTTATACTTTTTCTTAATTTATAATATAGGCGACGCCATGCTCAGTTGACGCCGCATTAGCGGTGAATGATACTGAGACCTCCGTCTTCATGCTTCTACAACTCTAAGTAAGTCATCATGATCTAACTTATACACGACCAAATACTGATCTGCTACCCTTCTCAAATCCGCGTTGTCTCCTCTGATCATTACGCTTATCAGCGTGGAATTAGCCTCTTTTAATGACCTCCTAACCGTCGTCTCCGCAATCTTATCCTCTCCGTCAGTTAACAATATTATCTCACTAACACCCTTAACATGGCCTTCTTTAATGTCCTCACACGCGGAAATTATAGAACGGCTTATGTCAGTCCCTCCGCCTCCTCTTATTTTACCTATATATTCTATCATCTTTATTATGTCCTTACTTTTAGCGTTCCTTATGACCTTTATTAAGGGATAAGGTATATTGTCGAAGAACCTTATGTAAAAGTCTCTGTTCTCTCTCCTTGCCCTGCTGTATAGTGCTAGTGCTACTGCTTTAGCCCAAATTATCTTTTCCCCATCCATACTGCCTGATTTGTCAAGCAACAAGTAAATTGGTCCTAAAACTTCCTTTATCCTCTTCTGATACAGTAGTAACTGGGATTCTGCCAACTTTATGTAAAATAGCTCTTCAGGGTAAGCTAGTTCGGATGGAACGAGCCTCTCTAGATCTGAACCCTCCTCGTAACCATAAAGCTCACCTCTTGAAAATCTAGTAGTCTTTTTCTTAGTGTAACTGCCGAGCCTCGGCATACCACTTAAGAATTCTAGAATCTTCTTAATCTCAGTATTCCTAGCAAGCCTGAGAACTTCATGTATTTCCCCTTCAAAGTTAAGAATTGAACCAGTACCAGCTCCATTTCCTCCTACGATTCTCTGCATACTCCTTACAGATTCAGCGTCTTCCATAGCCTTATTTAGCGCTTTCTCATGAACTTGCTTCATCAGCTTCTCCATCTGTTGATTCTGCTGTGTCTCACTGTTCTTTTTACCTTCTCTCATTCCGCTACCTTTCATAAGACCGTTTAGTATTTGCTCCGCCATTTGCCTCTCTTCCTGGGACTGGGAAGTTCTCTTAATCCTCTCCAGCTCCTCGATCAAATTCTGAACGTAACTCACAGATAGTGCCATGCTTACTGCGGAATTAGCTATCGAATACTCTCTGTTTCTTAAGACAAGGTCTGAGTTAAGCATCATATCTATAAAATTGAACATAATCTCCTTTTCCTTTGATACTTCACCCTTGGTCTTAGGGATCGGCATCGGTAAATAGTGGAGATAAAACGTATCTATGAGGAAGTTTTCATCTAATTGAATTTCTCTACCTAAAAGTTTTTTCAGAGTATAACTAATCCTCTCCCCCCTATATCTAACTAGAGGGTCATCATAATCTACTCCTCTTAAAAACCCATCGCTCAAGGATATATCCCCAACTTTCTAGCTACTTTCTCTAATAATTTGTCAATCTCATTTATAACCTCTTTCGAAAACTCCTCTACTTTGTCATCTCCGCTTTCCTTACCTAGAGCTAATACTCTATCTCTGGTAGCCCTTAAGCTTCTTATTAACTCAACCAACCTAGGGTCCGACTCGTTAGCAGCTTCCACATATTTACTTGCCTCTTTGACGTTAGAATATATCTCGTTCAATTCCTTCATATACTTAATAGGAGTCTTTAGCTCTTCAGAGAGAAGGGCTGATACCTTCTCGAAATCGTCCAACTCCTTCGGTGCTATATACTTTAACACTATTAGGTCTTCTTCCAGTGCTTTCATCCTTCCATTTAATATTGAGTGAGCCGATACAATTTTCAATACCTTACCCTTTCTTCTGTCGCTTAAGTGTATACCTTTCTCCTCAAGGATTGCATAAAGTTTCAGCAACTTACCTTTTACCGCTGACAAGTCGACTTGAGGGATCAGAGTATAAAGTTCGTCCAACTGTTGAATACTCATCAGTGGCTCGGAAACATTCCACTTCCCCGAAAACTCGTAGTCCCAAGCGGAGTTTATCAAATCTTTCCATAGGTCCTCGCTTACTGGTCTTGCGTAGTGTCTCAACAAGAGTCTGTCGTATAGTGCGTCTAACTCTGGTTCGTCAGGCACTCTGTTGCTGGCAGATATTAGAGTTCTCAAGGGAACTTTAATTACATTGTAACCGTCATAAATTACCCTCTCGTTTAGCAACGAGAGTAAGGCGTTGAGGATTGCGGAATTCGCGTTGAATATTTCATCTAAGAACGCGATTTCGCTCTCTGGAAGTCTATCTTTTGTTATTCTTTTATAAATCCCCTGCTTTAATGCGTTTATATCAAGTGCACCGAATAACTCTGCAGGTTCAGTATACTTAGTTAGGAGATACATGAAGAACTTAGCATTAAGCAGATCAGCAGCTCTTCTAGCTAATGCGGATTTAGCGGTTCCGGGCTCACCTATGAGTATTACGTGCTCTTTTGAGAGCAAAGCCAAAGTTATTACTTTTGCCTCCTCTTCTCTACCTACGAAAGGAGCAGATAGCGCTTCTATGAATTTTTTAGGATATTCTAATAGCTGATTGACGTTACTATTACTCACAGTAGTATCCCATGAATATTATAGATACTCAGCTTAAAAGTTGACATTAGTATGAATTACATTTCTTGTTTTAAATATATGATTTAGTTGCTCTTGGTTTTTAACACAAGTAACCGTGTTTTTCCTCTTAATTAACGATTCACATAAATTTTTATACTACGACGAGAAAATCACTATTAACAAATTTCGAGAGTCGAACCGTATGGGAGAAGAAAAAGTAGGTAACTTAAAACCCGGAATGGAAAACGTAAACCTAACCGTAAGAGTAATAGAAGCAGGAGAACCAAGACAAATACAAACAAAGAACGGAACAAGAACTATAAGCGAAGCGATAGTCGGAGACGAAACAGGTAGGATAAAGTTAACGTTATGGGGAAACTTAGCTGGTTCTGTTAAGGCTGGCTCGGTAGTAAAGATAGATAATGCATGGACCACCGCTTTTAAAGGACAAGTTCAGTTAAACGCTGGAAGTAAATCTCAGATAACAGAAACACAAGAAGACGGAGTTCCAGAGGCAGACCAAATACCAGAAAACATACCATCAGCTGGAGACTACAGAAGACCTCCTCAGAGGGGAGGAAGAAGGTTTGGAGGAAGGAGACCGAGACCTAGGAGAGAAGACGAAGGGGAGGAAGAAGAGTGAGTAGTGATTTAGGTCCTGAAAAAGAAGGAATTAGCTTCGACCAAGTAAAGGACTTAAAACCCCAAAAGATTGGCGAGTTTATAGATAAGAGTGAAGACGAAGAAGGCTATATAATCAAAGTCTCTGAGGATAAAGTTTACGAGCTAGCTCCCATAGCTTATTACGTATGGGAGATGTGTGATGGTAACAGAACCGTAACTCAAATCGTAAATCAGATAAGTCAAGAGGCAAACTTATCTCCTGAACAAGTAAGAGAACCTATCGTAATGGTTCTGAACGAACTGAAAAAAGCCTCCCTCATAAGCATGTAAAGATATAAATGGTTTTTCATATTTCTTTTTACATGCGTGCGATCTTAAAGGAAGAAAATCTTTTAACAGTAGATGAAGCGTTAAAGAAGTTTATTTCGTCCTTACCTCCTTCTCTTCCCGATACTGAAGAAGTAGACTTATTGTCCTCTTTAGGGAGAATATCTGCTGAGGACGTTTTCTCACCTCTCGACATACCTCCTTTCTCACGTTCCACTGTAGATGGCTATGCTGTAATATCCGATGAAACTCCAGGGGAATTCAGAGTCATAGATAAAGTCAGTATAGGTGAAGGCAAGCAAGTCAAGTTAAATCGCGGGGAGGCTATTGAAATCGACACGGGAGCAATTATTCCCAGCGGGGCCACTGCTGTAGTTAAAGTAGAGGAAACTGTTAGGGACGGTAACAAGGTGAAAGTTGCTAAGAGACTGAGGTTCGGTGAGAACATAGGCTGGGTAGGTAGTGACATACCTAAGGGCATGTTAATTCTAAGAAAAGGTGAAAGAATTACCCCAGAGAAAATCGCGTTACTTTCTTCAGTAGGCATAAATAAAGTGAGGGTTTACCGTAAACTAAAGATATACATAATTGCAACCGGTGACGAGTTGGTAAAACCTGGGGAGAAGCTGACCACTGGAAAGATCTACGAGTCCAATACATATTATTTAGCCTCTAGGCTGACAATGCTTGGATACGAGGTGATAGGAAACGTGCTAGTCCCTGATAACAAGGAGAAAATAAGTGAAGAACTCTCACGCGGGTTGGAAAAAGCTGACGCTGTGATCCTGACTGGGGGAACTAGTGCTGGAGAGAAGGACTACGTTCACGAGGTAATTAAGGAGCAAGGTACGATAATTGTTCACGGGATAAAGTTCAAACCCGGAAAACCTACAATCCTAGCTAAGGTAAAAGAAAAACCTGTATTCGGTCTACCGGGGAACATAGTATCAACTATTATGATCAGCGAACAAATAGTCGAGAAATACTTAGCACTTATGAGCGGAAGCGAGGCTGAAGTACAGATTACCATTGAAGCAGTAGCCATGAGTAGAATAACCGCCGATAAGAAAAGGTTCACTTATGTCCCGGTTTTTCTATTTAAAAAAGGCAATGATTTCTATGCTCTCTCAGTTCCTTTCGATAGCTACATGATCGGCACGTTTGCCCTTGCGGACGGTTACGTTGGGTTAAACCCCGGTGAGGAGGTAGAAGAAGGTGGGAAGGTTAAAGTTTACGTGAGAAGGATTGATCCCGGCCCTATTTATATAGGCGAAGAAGAACCTACATTGATGGCTAAATTACCTTCCGCTTTTAGACGTTTACCTTTGGGCACATTCGCTGCACTTAAGGCATTGAAGTACGGTGTTGGAGATATAATTGTGGTAAGCGACCTTCTAGACAACAATAATAGTGAGGGTGATAGGACATTAGAGAGGAATATTATGGAGATCGGTGAGGGAGATGTGATAGGATATTGGGATTGGGTCGGGATGTCCAAGTTGGTAGAGAATCCTGCCGTAAAACTAAGGTATCCCTCTTCGGCCCTCAACTTCTTAGGGAAGGCTAAAATATTCGTACCCCACACGATATTAAATCAAGGGAAAGTCGTTGCTAAAGAGAAATTGAAAATTTTCTTAAGAAATACTGAAGTTAGAAAGTACTTAATAACATAATTCTTTATTAGTAATGTGTCAGCATTACGCCTATGCAAGAGAAAATTGTAATTGCTAAAGCCTATTCTTCCTCAGCAAATTTGGGTGCTGGTTTTGACATTTTGGCTATGGCCCATGACGCTTTTCACGATATAGTTGAGATAAGCTCACAACCCTCGTCCTCCCTTCAAGTTCAAGTAGAAGCCAACGGGGTACCTAAAGAACCGGAACGTAACTCCGCGAGTTTTGCTCTCATGAAGATGCTGGAAGAGTTCGGTATTAAGGCTAAAGTGAAGGTAAAGGTAAACAAGGGTGTACCACCAGGTTTAGGGATGGGGAGTAGCGGGGCTTCCGCGGCAGCAGCTGTGGTTGGCGGAAACGAACTTTTTAACCTAGGCTTAAGCAAAGACGATCTAGTAAGGTTCTCGATGCAAGGTGAGATCGCTTCTTCGGGCTCGCCTCACCCAGATAACGTAGCTGCTAGCGTGGTAGGCGGAGTAGTAGCCGTTATATCTGGCGAGCCCGTGAGAGTGTCTGAAATACCCATAAACTTGGACTTCAGTCTAATACTTTTCATCCCTAAGGTGACGATAGAGGCAAAGACTAAGAGAGCAAGGGAAATGGTACCTAAACAGATCGAACTCCAAAAACTTGTTAAGAACTCTAGGTATCTCTCTTCTTTAATCTTGGGACTCATAAAAGGGGATAGGGATTTAGTTAGATTAGGTCTTAACGACGATATTGTAGAAAGGTCTAGGGAATCCCTCTTCCCGTATTACTGGAAGTTAAAAGAAGAAGCGGTAAAGTATAATGCAATAGGTGCATGTGTTAGCGGAGCTGGACCGACTATAGCTGTATTCGTTGATGAAAAATCTGAAAGGGATGAAATTATAAAGAGAGGACTTAAAATTTGTGAGTCGTATGGTTATGAATGTAACTTTAAAGATGCAAAAATAGCAAGAGGTGCTTGGGTTGAGAGACGGAACTAAGGTCACTAAAGAGGGAATAGATCAAGAGACCGGAGCTATAACTACGCCCATCTATCAGACTTCGTCTTATGCCTATCCAATCGGTGAAAAGTATAGGTACAGTAGGGAAGTAAACCCGACCGTCCTTAGGTTAGCCGAGATGATCGCGGATTTAGAAGAGGCGGAAATGGGGGTAGCTTTTTCTTCAGGCATGGGAGCTATTTCCTCGACATTACTTACCCTCGTTAAACCGGGTAGCAAAGTCCTGATTCATAGAGATATGTTCGGTAGGACTTACAGATTTTTCAATGATTTCCTAAAGAGCTGGGGAGTTAAAGTAGATGTAGCAAACCCAGGGAAAATCATTGAAGCCGCATCTATCGATAAGTACGATATTGTTTTCGTAGAAAACATATCCAACCCAATTTTGCGTGTAGTAGACGTAGTAACGTTGTCTAAGGTTTGTAGAGAAAACAATAGTTTATTAATAATCGACTCCACATTTGCTACTCCGATAAACCAAAAACCTATTGTTCAGGGAGCTGATATAGTCCTTCACAGTGCCTCTAAGTTTATTGCCGGTCATAATGATGTGATAGCAGGCTTAGCCGCTGGTAAGAAAGATTATATGACTAAAATAGACTTAATAAGGAGAACTTTAGGCACGTCTTTAGACCCACATGCAGCATACCTAGTAATAAGAGGGATGAAGACTTTGAAGATAAGAATGGACGTAATTAACTCAAATTCACTTAAGATAGCGGAGTTCCTGATGGAGCATCCTAAGGTGAGGACGGTATACTATCCGGGTTTAAAAACACATCCAGATTATGAGATAGCAAGAAAGGTATTAAAGGGATTTGGTGGTGTTGTAAGCTTTGACGTCAAGGGTACTATGGAAGACTCTATCAGGTTAATGAATAAGTTTAACGTGATTTTGGCTGCCCAGACACTAGGTGGAGTAAATTCTACTATTTCCCACCCAGCTACGATGTCACATCGTACGTTGTCACCAGAAGAGAGAAAACTAGTAGGCATAACTGACACAATGTTAAGACTTTCGGTAGGAATAGAAGACGTAGATGACTTAATAGAAGACCTTGACAAAGCTTTGTCTTCTATATAAGAGTTCTAATTTCATTTTTTAGTTCTTCCATTAGCATTCCTTTTATCTCTTCTTTGTGAAGCCTGGTGAGGTGCAAGTATAACCCCTTCTTAGTGAAGGGACCTTTACCGCACAGTTTACAGTATAACAAAGTCTCTTTCTGGTCTACAAGCCAAAAGGCTACTTTCTGTGATACTTTCTTTGCTATGACTCTTGAAGAAAGACCTACAAGCTTTTCTATCTCCTCATCTTTAACGTTTATTTTACTAGCATATCTTGCCGTAACCTCAACTAGTTTTTCAGCCGTTATTGATAGTCCGCTATCCATTTAGAATCCCACACACTAGCTATTGCGATAGCTATTGCGAATATTGATATCAACCTGAGCTGCTGCTTAATTATATCTCCTTCCAAGAATTTTTTAATTTCACTGAGGTCAATACCCAAGACCCTTAATACCCTTTCAATCCTTACTTCTACTTCCTTGTAAAATACTGGGAGGTTTCCGTTACTCAACTCCCTCTTAGCTTCGATCACCATGTCCAAGGTCTCTCCTAACTCATCCTCCGTTATTTCAGGGAAGATTTTAGTTAGTTTCTTATTTATTTTACTCCCAACTATTTCCGCCATTCCAGGGGAATAGTCTATTGGGACTAAAAAGGACACCCAAGCGTCTACATACCTTCTTACAGTCTCTTTTACTTCTTCACTTTCACCTTCTAGTTCTTCCACAATAGATGCAGCTGCAAGTATATGAGATAATGCTTCTCCTATTCTTAAGTTCACGTCGACTGTTTGTGAATATTCATTATTAGTTATATACGAGCTTAAGTTATCAATTACATCGCTCATTTACGAACACTAATGACATTCTTACCCGTGATATTGTTTAAAGTATCAGATCAGATAATACGCGTTAACCTAACCTATTACTTTGAGTACTTCTTATTACTTAACCTCAAGTATAAAATGACATAATGGTTAAATATGATTCGATGAGAGCATTCGTTTTTGGACTGGGCGGAGGAGGGGACGTAGTATCAGCATATGTTGCTGCTCTTTACTTGAGATCAAAAGGATATGACACTATTATAGGAGCAGTGACTTGGGAAAGATATGTGGAAGACCCCGTACCGGGGCCTATATGTGACTTCGAAAACACTGTAAAGATAAATGATATAATAAGGGAACTAAACCAAAACTCTTATGCAATCAGGTTGGGTAAATTAGTAACACCACAAATCGTCAGGCTAATGAGAGCTGTTAATATACAGAAAGGCTATGCGATATGTATTAAGGAAGGGCTCAGGGAAATAGTATCAGGTATTAACGATTTCCTTCAATCTATGAAAATCGACTTTGTTTTAGGAGTTGACGCTGGGGGAGATGTCTTAGCTAAGGGGTGTGAAGAGACATTAGGTAGTCCGTTAATAGACTTCATGATGTTAAACGTGTTAGGGAAATTGAGAACAAGGTCTCTGTTAGCAACAATCGGTACAGGTAGTGACGGTGAGCTAGAGCATGACTATATTCTCAAGAGGATCGCTGAAATAGCGTCTCTAGGTGGATTAAAGGATAGTAAAGGTATTGACGAGGAGACGGCGAAAGAACTTGAAAAAGTGCTTAAGGAGGTTCGAACAGAGGCGTCTAGAATTCCTTATCAGGCGTTTAAGGGACTCTTTGGTGAAGTTAAGATCAGAGACGGGGCTCGAAGAGTATATGTAACTCCCGTTTCCTCGATTATGTTCTTCTTAGACCCTAAAGTCGTGATAGAAACTTCACCTATCGCTAAGGTCTTGAGCGAATTCACGTCACTTGAAGATGCTGACAGAAGGTTGAACGAAGTTGGAATCTTTACTGAATACGATCTAGAAAAAGACCTATTTTCAACTTACGGGACTAGGAGTAGTGAGGTCAGCGGAGAGGATGTTATTAAAATTAGAACTGACGGTAAAAAGAGGTTGGGTGGGATAAAATTAAAGTGTTAATCATAGAAAAAATCTAAAAACGTTCTTTGAAGTCTTTTATTTAATGAAATTCACTATATATACTGTGAAGACCATTGAAGAGTTAAAGGAAAAATACGGCTTAACTGATGAAGAAATAGACTACGCTTTGGATAAGGCGAAGGGTATAATTCTAGGTTTCGCTATGGAGTTAAGGGCGATAAAAGTCCTAGAAGATATGAGCTTCACCAACGTCAGATACGTGGATTTGCCTACTCATGATATTGAGGCTGAGAAATCAGGTAACAAATACTATATCGAGGTGAAGGCTTCAAAAAAGTCTCCCACTAGAGAGTATTCTGCTTATAAGTTGGCTATGATAGCAATGCTCGAGGGAACTCACCTCACTTTAGTAATGAAACCTACTCCCCAATTGTTTAACACGGAGGAGATACTCAGTGAACCTAAAAAAATACTTTTACACTTCTTTCAGTACGCATACAGAGGGGATGTGGAAGGGCTGAAGAACTTAATGAGTAGTGAGAAGACGAAACTTATTCTCTCAAACTATAATAAAGTAATAAAAAGTTACTCCAGTAAATACAGCATAGATAGTTTAGAATTTATCAAGTCTTTATTTTAATCCTTTCGATGACGAGAAGGACAGAGCCCTTTCGGCTTCATCTAGAAATTTATAAACTGTACTATGCTCCTTACCTTCAAGTAACATTTCAATAGCCCTCTTAGCAACAGACATTTGTTCCACATTCCCCAAAAGGGCCACTATATGATCTCCAACTAGGATTTGAACACCCGTATACTCCTGAATTATCTTTTTAGCCTTTCCCTTTTCTCCTATAATCCTCCCTTTAATCCTTCTTAGGGAGTCCCGACCGTTAGAGAAGTCTTTAAGTTCTATAATTTCTAACGCGTAATCATCTGACAAAAGTTTCATAGCATCGTCAACAGAAAACCCAAAACCTATCGCGTTTATCACTGACCTAACCTTCATAGCGTCATATGCATTTCCCTGCTTGGGCGTGACTTTTATCGATTTAGTCTTTTCGTCAAGTTCTATGGTCGAGTTACTTATTTCCTCCAACTTTGGTATTAACTGTTTGATCAAAGGTAACTTATCATCCGGAACTGTCGTATACATCATTGCCTTTCACATTACTTATCTCTAGTCTACCTAATATATCCTCCACTGGCTCCACGTTAACACCGTGGTCTTCAAAAAATCTGTTTATATTTTCTAGATCCCTTTGTAATAATTCAAGAGCATTCGGATGCTCAATGTCAACGGATTGGCTAACATCTATTATATAAGGTCTGTTATCCCGTACCATAATATTATACTCACTAAGGTCTCCGTGAACTAGGTGAGCAAGATTCACCATTTTCTCTACCTCTGCAATAATCGCATTATATAATTCTTCAGTTATGCCTTCCTCGGGAATCTCTTTTAGGAGGGGGGCCCTTACTCCTTCCTCACCTATGAATTCCATAACCAAGATATTTCGGAAAACAAAGATTGGCTTAGGAGCTGACACTCCAGCTTCGCTTAGCCTTGCTAAGTTCTTGTATTCCTTCCTAGCCCAGATTTCAATAAGCTGAAACGTGGTCTTTATGTTAACGTCCTTAAAGCGGGGGTCTCCTAAGGTGTACTTCTCCAAAGCCCTCTTACTTGCAGCGGTGCTAACGTAATATATCTTTACTGCATACCACTTACCGTCTCTTGTTAAAGCTGGGTAAACCTTTGCCTCTTTTCCTGATGATATAGCCCCGTAATACTCCTTTATGTCTAATCTCCTTGCGATCTGAATAAGGGAGAGATAAGTACGAGAATCAATCGTTGAATCTACGACTTTAAAAAGATCCTCATCCTTTATCCTCTTTTCTTCCTTCCTCTTCTTTCCATCAATCAAACTGTTATCCTCTCAATTGCTCGATTATCTCAGCATTGACTACTTTTTCCTCAATCAACTTCCTCACTTCGCTCTCCTCATAGCGGTAAACTATATCGCACTTACTAGGTTGGAAGTCCCAAGGAGCTGCTAAAACTACATCACCTTCTCTTATCCACATTTTTTTCTTCATCTTTCCAGGGATCCTTGCTAACCTTTCCTTCCCGTCCAAGCATACCACTTGAATGTGTTCCGCTCCTAACATTTTCTTAACTACACATAAGACCTCTCCTTCTTCAGGCTTTGGAACTTCTCTTGTAGGCTGTGGCGATGCTGACTTCTTTTTAGTCAATCAGTTAATCACCACCATATCATTTACGGCATAAGCTTTAAAGTTATAGAGGTCTTAAAAGCTCGATTGCAATTGCTGTGGAACCACCAGTCCCGTGGCATATACTCGCTATACCTCTTTTACCACCCATCTTGGATAACACGTTAATTAGCGTAGTAATAATCCTTGCACCGCTGGCCCCTATAGGATGACCTAACGCTATAGCCCCACCGAATACGTTCAACCTATCATAAGGAACGCCTAGGTATCTATTGTATAAAGCATTATTTACGGCAAAAGCCTCGTTATTCTCGAAATAATCGAATTGAGAGATATCCATATTAAGTTTCTGTAAAAGCTTCTTCACGGCAAACACTGGTGCCTCAGTAAACCTCCAGCTCTCTATACCTACCCAACTGTATCCTATAATCTTAGCTAACGGCTCTACCTTATATTCCTTTACTGCTTTCTCACTCATAAGAACGAGTGCAGCTGCACCATCGCTTATTTGAGAGGAATTTCCTGCCGTGTGAACACCGTCAGGAGTAAATGCCGGTTTCAATTGGGATAACTTTTCTATAGACGTATCTCTCCTTATACCTTCGTCTTGGGTAATTTCCTTACCGTCAATTGTCACCTTTACTATCTCGTCCTTGAAATAACCTTTGTCTGTAGCCATTGCAGCCCTTTTGTGACTCTCGTAAGCTATTTCGTCTAATTCCCTCCTTGTGAAATTATGAGACTTAGCTACCATATCCGCTTCTTGACCCATCAATTTCATGTTAAAGGGGTCTGTTAACCCGTCCATTAACATAGTGTCGATGAATGACAACTGCTTGCCCAGAAGCATTTTTACGCCCCACCTCGCATCACTCTTAACTGCTAGCATTGCTTGACTCATGCTCTCCATTCCTCCTGCCACAACAATATCAGCATCTCCGCTCTTGATCATCTGTGAAGCGTTAATAGTGCTTATCATTCCCGAAGAGCATACCATATCTACACAATACCCTTCTATTTCCATAGGAACACCAGCCTTTACCGCAGCCTGTCTTGCTAGGTCTTGACCATGACCTGCTCTCAGTATATTGCCCATTATTGTTATGTCTACTTTATTTGGTTCTACTCCAGCTCTTTTTAACGCTTCTTTTATTACTACGGCTCCTAAGTCAACCGGAGGAACGTCCTTATAAGCTCCTCCGAACTTACCTATAGGAGTCCTTACAGCCGAGACAATGTAAACGTCTGGCATATACAAACATTATGTTTAAAGTAGTTTAAATTTTTTAAAACTTAACTTATTGTGAAGTTTAGAATAATTAGCCAACATCGTTTAATGAGTTGCCTGAATAGGGAGACCCACTAGCCTTCCTCGTAAGTCAAAGAAGGACGCTTCCGTAATTTCTACGTCTACCCATTTACCCAATTCAACTTTATCACTTATCACCACGGGAATATAGTTTAAAGTCCTACCTATAACAGACCCTTTCCTGCCTAGTTCCGTAGTGATAACTTTAGATACTGAACCCACATACTCACTGTGTACCTCGTGAGCTAATTCTTCATAAAGTTTATTTGCAATTTGCATTCTGATCTTCTTAATTGGATCCGGAACTTGTTTCATTGAAGCACTTCTGGTATTAGGTCTTATTGAGTACATTGCTAAATGAATTCTCTCAAACTTTAACTCTTTCATGAGTTCTAACGTGTTCTTAAATGCCTCTTCGTCTTCCCCAGGGTGACCAATTATAATGTCTGTAGTTATATTAACTATAGGTATTTTCTTCCTAATCTCATTCACCATCTCTTTGTATTCTTCTACTGTGTACTTCCTATTCATTAACTTCAATACGTTATTGTCACCGCTTTGCACTGGTAAGTGAACGAACTTAAAAACCTTCTTGTTCTTCAAGACCTCTATTAAACCGTCTAAGTCCCTCATTGCTAGCTCTGGAGTCATCATACCTATCCTTATCATAAAGTCACCTTCTACGTCTACTACTTTGTTCACTAAATCCGAGAGCTTAATTCCTCCTAAATCTAAACCGTAAGCAGCGGAATCTTGGGCTGTCAGTTCTATCTCTACTGCTCCTTTCCTTACAGCCTCTTCTACTGCACCAACTACGAGATGTGGAGGATAACTCCTCAATTTTCTTCTAGCCAACTTAGTTATACAGAAGTTACAGTCTCCAGCACATCCGTCAGCTATAGGAATTATAGCGATTTTACCCTCGAAAACCTTGGGTGTAAATAACGGTTTTTCTCCCTCCAAAATTATCTTCTTCTCGTCAGACTCTACTACCTCTACTACCTTCTCGACAGATTGAGGACCTATTAATGATGCCTCTGGAGCTAATGAAATCACCGCTGCTGGTTCTGCTCCCGCAAAACACCCGGCTACTATAAGCTTCTTGTTCAGCTTTTTAAGTTCCTTAATCCTCTGCTTCATTCTCTCCTCAGTCTCAAGCCTAACAGCACAAGTGTTTAGGATAATTGTGTCTGCCTCATCAAGTTCTTTCACTATCTCGTGTCCTTTCTCTCTTAGTAAAGTCATCATTATGTAACTATCTCCTTTATTCAACGCACACCCGTAGGTTTCAATATAAACCCTCACTGTAAATCACAAGTAATATAAACCTTCGAATTCTTAAGATTACTTGTGGACTCACAACAAACGGATAGACAATATGAGGCTTTACTAGACAGATTGTATAAGAAGCTACCCGAAAAAGATATGAAAGTGGGAGGGCAGACTCTACCTAGTTTAGTGATCCTTCACATCGGAGCTACTACTATTATTAAAAACTTTGCGGAGTACTGCGATAGGATCAGGAGGGATAATAAGATATGTATGAGGTACTTACTCAAGGAGTTAGGTGCTCCAGGTTCAGTCAATGAAAACGGACAACTTGTAATTCAGGGTAAGTTCACTTCATCGGTGATAAACGCATTGATGGACAGGTTTTTGAGGAGTTATGTGCAATGTAGTACTTGTAAGAGCTTAGACACCGTGTTGAAGACGGATAAGAAAATATGGTATATCTCTTGTCTCGCATGTGGAGCTCAAACACCGGTGAAACCCATATGAGAAAAGTTCTTTTAAACGTGATAAGGGAACAAGGTTATGTTTTTGTTAACGTATGTGAACCTGAACTATTGGGAAAAATATTCAAGAAAGGAGATATATCGCTAGAGATAAATAAGGAGTTTTATGCGGGGGAAGAAGTC
This sequence comes from Stygiolobus sp. RP850M, assembly GCF_037389295.1. Classification (NCBI taxonomy): domain Archaea; kingdom Thermoproteati; phylum Thermoproteota; class Thermoprotei; order Sulfolobales; family Sulfolobaceae; genus Stygiolobus; species Stygiolobus sp. RP850M. Next base: position 38,660 of record NZ_JBBHKU010000023.1, read on the forward strand.
AGCTTAGACTACGTTTTTACATTGTTCGATGAAGCTAACGTGGTAAGTTTGGTAGGTAAGGAGATCGTAGATGAAGCTATAAAGAGAGGGTATGTTGCCAAGGAAGGAGTATTGGAAATAGAAGGAGTTAAATTCGCTCAAGTTTATAACATGTAAGATGGCAAGGTTCTGCGTTAAATGCGGTAGGGAAAATGTTGAACTGATCGGTCCCCTCTGCATTGACTGTTATCTAGAAACCAAAGAACTCGTAGATACGCCGAGAGAGATTAAGGGAAAAATCTGCAAGATCTGCGGTTCAGAATGGGCTGAGGGTAGGTGGATTAAACACCGAGACTTAACAGTTTCACCAGTGGAGTCAGTGATATACAGAGAGATGAGCAAAAGAACAAAGCTCGATCCTAACATCGAGGAGTTTAACTACAGTATTGCTAATCAGTATTCAGACCCTAACGGTCACTCCTTTATAGACATAGAATTTAAGGGAAGAATAAAGGGAAAAGAATTCAGAGTCATAAAGACTGTAAGCCTTAAAGTAGATAAGATAGTTTGTCCTGATTGTATAAAGAAGAAGTCAAAATATTATGAAGCAATTATTCAATTGAGAAGTAAAACTGAGGGAAGTTTATCACCTGAGAAGAAGAACGTTTTTGAGTCATTCTTTGATCGTGAGGCAATTGAAAACCTATCGGATATAGCTGAAGGTAAAGAAGGCGTAGACTATTATTTTATTAAGAAAAGCGTAGCGAGGAGAGTCGTCTCAGCTTTTACTTCAAGTGTTAAAGACGTAAAAGTGATCGAGACTTATCAGGACGAGACAATAAAAAACGGTAAAAAGTTTGCTAAGCTTGTGATTTCAGTAAGAATATGATCCTTCTAGGAGTAGACGAGGCTGGTAGGGGCTCACTAATAGGACCGATGATAGTAGCCGGTGTTGTGATAGAAGAAGATAAGGCAGAGCTCTTAGCAAAATTAGGAGTTAAAGATAGTAAAAAGCTGAAGAGGGAGAAGAGAGAAGAACTATTTAAGTTAATTCTATATTATAGCTTAAGCATAACAATAGTCAAGGTCTTTCCCGAGGATATAGATGCGAAGAACCTAAACGAATTAACATATGACAGCGTCATAAAAATAATTCAATCCGCCCTCCCTTTCAAGCCTGGCAGAATTACGGTTGATAAAGTAGGAAAAGAGGAAAGAGTTATTAGGTTCATTAAAGAGATAGGAGCTGAGCCTAATGTTATACATAATGCTGACGTATTATACCCGGAATGTAGCGCAGCAAGTATTGTAGCCAAAGTGATACGAGATAAATACGTAGATGTACTCAAACAAAAATACGGTGATTTTGGTAGCGGTTACCCGGGAGATGATAAAACGGTAGATTGGATTAAACAAGTTTACTCTGTTTCCTCAACTCCACCTCCGATCATAAGAAGGTCGTGGAAAATTTTACAAGAGATAGCACCTAATTATTATATTAGTAAATATGGTTACTAACTTACCGGCTGAGGCTAAAGCTAAGTGGATTAAATACATGGATGCTAAGACTACAGAGGAGAAAATTAAAGCTTTACAAGATTTCCTAAGTGCAGTCCCAAAACACAAAGGTACTGAAAACCTAGTTTATTGGGCTAAAAGACGACTCGCCGAGCTTAAGGAGGAAGCCCAGCTCGAAAGGAGGAAGTCCTCCTCTGTCGGAAGAGGCCTACAATTTTTTATCGAGAAAGAGGGAGCCGGACAAGTTGTAATGATAGGCGATAACCAATTAAAGAACGAACTAATGAGAAAACTGACTAATGTGAAGAACGATCCAGAAGAGTTACCCGTTCCGGGTATGATGAAGTATTTAGATGTTCAGATCCAGTTGGTTAACACGCCTCCCTTAATATTCGAGGCAAGAAGCTTGATAGGACGAATACTCGGTTTAGCTAAGAACGCCGATGAATTACTGATAGTTGTCAGAGATAAGACAATGTTCGATAACATAAAAGCGTATCTCGATTCTAACGGTGTGACATTACGTAAACCTAAAGGCAAGATAGTAATAGATAGGGCGAGGCAAAGTAATACTGGAATAAGGATTGTCCTAATGGGCAAACTTGTTAATACCACAGAGGATGAAATTAGAAGGTACTTAGAGAGTTTCGGCATAAAGAATGCTCTAGTAAAAATCTTCGGTGAAGTAACACTTGATGATGTAGAAAGAGAAGTATTTCAGACTACAATCTATAAACCGTCAGTGACAGTGACTTTAGAGGAATTTTCAGACCCAGATACTATAGTGGTGAAATGGAAAGACTTAGAGAAGTTAAAAGAAAGCGTATTTAGAGCCTTAGACGTTATAAGAGTTTACACTAAAGAGCCTGGATCTAAGCCATCCGGTGAACCCCTAGTAGTGAAGAGAGGGTCTACTGTTATCGATGTTGCAAGAAAGCTTCATAATGAATTTGCTGAACAGTTCAAATATGCGAAGATTTGGGGGAAATCTGCAAAATTCCCTGGACAAAAAGTAGGTGCAGATCACATATTGGATGACGGAGATATAGTGGAGATACACACTTGACAGAGAGACACTGAATCCCAAGGAAGTATGACTAAGATGTATCTCGCAAAATATAATGGATAAACTTCTATAACATCACTTATCACTTCGCCGTTGACAAAAGTTCCAGATAAACCATGAATTTTATGTCATTTGATATTATTTAACATTCCTAACTCTTCTCTGAAAGTTTATAAATTTTATACAGCAGTTATGGGAATCTTAGGGAGGTAATACCAAGAAGTCGGTATTAGCGAGAAGTTTCTAATTTTACAGCAGTTATGGGACTTTAACGTAACTTAAAGATTTTCATCAGCCCCGGCGGTCCACCTAAATAACGTTCAACGAACCTGAGGAACGCCTCCACGCTCCTCAGGTTCAGCTCCCCTA